>NZ_FWZT01000009.1 GCF_900177345.1 Pseudobacteriovorax antillogorgiicola | reverse complement strand
TCATGCTTTAAGGTACCAATCACCCGCTCAGTTCGAGCATTGCCTGTTGGCCGCCCAACACCACTGAGCCATAGCTCCAGGCCTTGTACCTCGATATTCGATCGAGTGTACCGTGAGATGTTAGCGCTACCAATCAACACTAAACTTTGTGAAACGATTTGAATCAGCCCTGTGGCAGGGCCTTTCTGGAAGTCTTCCAGATAGTAGCAGGAAACTAGAGCTAGCTCCATTTTCCTGCAAACCTCAAGTAAGCGTGGCTCACGTGACCATGCTTCAGACGTCCTAACTACAGGATGCTTTCGACTTCAGTCGAGAGAGGATGTCACACCAAGTATTACCTGGTAGCTACCGAATCGGACATACTGTTAGTCAACGGTAAACGACGAATCCGTCGCCCGGTAGCACGATAGATGCCATTGCAAACAGCCGCTGCTAATGCGGGCAGGGCAGGTTCACCAATTCCTGTCGGATGCTCTTGACTATCGATCGTCTTGGTTATCACCTCGGGTGTTTCATTCAGCCGAAGCAACGGATAGCTATCAAAATTCTCTTGTTGGACCCGGCCATTGCTAAAGGTGATTTCACCTCTCAATGCAGCAGACAGGCCATAAATTACAGAAGAGCGAACCTGCGCTTCAACGATATGAGGATTCACAACCTGCCCACAGTCGACAACCGTCCAAACCTTATGAACTTGAATATTGGTACCTTCAACGCTGACGTCAGTGATCTGAGCACAATGAGTCCGATAGCTATAGTGATAAGCCAGCCCCAAGGCACGGTTAGCCCTTGGTTTGCTCTTGCTCCATCGAGCTAAATCGGCGACCGTTTCGAGTGTTTTTCTTGCCCGTGGAGACTTTTCTAAAAGTTTCAGGCGGAACGCTAAAGGATCTTGACTCGATGAAGCTGCTAGTTCATCGATGAAACTCTCCACGAAAAAGCCATTCAAGGAGTTACCTACTGATCGCCAGAAGTGCGTTGGAATTGGCGATTCAATTAATTCTGAATCCGTATCGTAAGGAATATCGTAGGGTTGTTCTGCACCCGTGACGGCAATGGGCATCGCTCCGAAGGTGTCCATAGTCCCCGCAACCAGGCTACCAATCCCGCTTGCCAACGACGTCGGTATCCAACCTGGTAAAGCATAGACACCGCTTTCCTTGATGAAGTCTTGGAGCAAAGATTGAGAAACTGTCTGATAGCGCCATGTCTTGACTTTATCCTGCTTCAGGACAGCCTGCATCCGTGTCACAGCCATGGGGCGCAGTGCCGAATATCGAGTATCATCCTCTCGTGACCATATAACCATCACCGGGTAGTCCACCTGACTCGCGATCTCGCATGCATCAATGGTAGAATCAGAAGTTCTTCTACCGAAGGCTCCCCCCATATACTTAGCCACGTGCACGGTGACATCATCACGGCTTAGACCACAAATTACAGCTCCTACATTTCGAGTGATCGTCGGACTCTGCGTCGCGGCCCAGATCGTGAGCTGATCCCCTTGCTTCCATGCGGTGCAGTTTTGGGGTTCCATGGGTGAATGAGCGAGATATGGCAGCTCGTATGTGGCATCTACCAGAATCTCACCCTTCTCACTTTCGAGCTTATCGTCATCTAGTTGGGAACGATAAAGGGCAAACAATTCTTCACTATTGTACTCAAACTCTTTGGGAATATCCCAACGAATCCAGTCTGACTTCAGGCTTTGCCTCACTTTCAGGGTCTGATAATAGTGCTCACAGACGATTGCTAAGCCACCACTTACCGGCAGAACGTTGACAACCTCCGGTAAGCCTTCGATCGATTTCCTATCAAATTCTTTCAGCGTCCCGCCGTGAACGGGGCACCGAATCACGATCGCCTTCTTGCTGTTCGATGGCCCCATATCGATACCAAACTTGGCCTCTCCATAGCTTTTCTCACGAGCATCAACGGAGGAGGAGTAGCGACCAATGTAACGAAAGTCCTTGGGATTCTTTAGCCTCGCTGCTGAGGGTAAGGATCGATTCGCCAGCGCTGTATTAAATGCTGCATAGGGCTCCTGTTTTTTACCGTCTGTAGTCTGAACTATTCCTTCCTTAGTTGAAATCTGGTTTGTAGGCACTCCCCAAGACTCAGAGGCAGATTCAACGATCGCCAAGCGATAACGAGCACCTGCTTCACGTAGGACGTCCCACCGCCTATAAGTACTGGAACTACCGGCCGTCATCTGCACCCCTCCAGCATCAGCATACCGGGAATCCGCTGTAGCTGGCTTGAAGGTAAACTGCTCAGGACTAATATCGGCTTCCTCGCCAAACATGGTAGCCTGGCCAGTGATAACCCCTTGCCCCATCTCAACCTTATCGAAGGTTAGAATAAACTCGTTGTCAGGGGTGACCTGAAGATAGAGCATTGAAAGCTGACCGTTATCATCGCTAGTGGTTGTACCGGTCGATGCGCAAGATGTAAGTTGTAAAGGAATGCCTAAGATTAAGCTGCCCTGAACCCCTCGGCTAATCATCTGCCGTCGTGACAACTTCATCATTTTAATTTCCCCATGTTTTTTGCTGCTTCAACAACAGCATCTTTGATTTTATGATAGGTTCCACAGCGGCATAGATTGTTGCTCATACCATCGACTAGCTCCGATTCAGTCATAGGAGTTGTCGCATTGTCGAGCAGACTCGCTGCCTGCATCACCTGCCCCGACTGACAGTAGCCACACTGGGGAACGCTATGCTTCACCCAAGCTTTTTGGACGGGATGTCCCTGCTGCTCGCCAAGGTCTTCTATGGTACGAACCTTCTGCTGATGGCATGCAGAGACAGGCATCACACAGCTTCGAACCGCCTGGCCATTAAGATGAACGGTACAAGACCCACAAAGTCCCCGACCACACCCAAACTTGGTTCCCGTAGCTCTCAGCTCCTCGCGAATTACCCAGAGCAAGGGAGTATCACCTGGAGCCTCAACCCCTATCTGTTGGCCGTTGAATTCAAAGCTTATGTTTTTCAAGGGAGATCTCCTTTCCGATGGACTTCGTCCTATCCTAACAAGAGAAAGCTCCTCGGAGCTAGAAACTTTTGGTAGCACATTACATAGATACATCTCTCACCCCTGCCTCAGCTGCCATGACCCATTGATTCAGCCACGACATGACATATGAGGCAAACCTTTCCTAGGCTGTCACTTTGAGAGAAACTCCAATGACCGACGAGCGAATAAGGGCACGCACGACAACATCACTGGAAAAGTCTATTGATCGACAGGCACTGGAAAACCCTAGCTCTATCGTGGGTACTTTCATTCACCCAGGCTCCAACAGGGTTCGGTAGTACGCCTGCTGAGCAGGTGAATCAATTGATCTACGATCACCCTGTTCAGGCAGTTTCTGTGGGTCGCGCTCTCGCTGAATCATATCGAGATACCGATATTCAGGTATATATCAGAATCCTTGTTGAGGTCGCTCGGGCTGAAATCTATCAAGAAGTTTCCCCTCGCCGATGGGTCGAGCCTTTAATTGACAAGCATCAGGGTAAAATTCCCTTAGAACTCACTCTCTGGCTAAAAGCCACCGCTGCCGTTGGCCTTCAATTGGAGAACAGGCTTTTAGAAGCGATCGAACGCCTCGATGCCGTCATTGAAAAGGCTCGTAACAAAGACTTCCCCAAGCTCAAAGGCTTCGCCTTACTTCACATCGGCATCATGTACTACTTCCAAGGGGAAGTTCAAAAAACCCTGAAAGCTTCTCAAAGAGCCATGGATGTTTTTCCAAACCTTGACCATGTGCTTCACTACGATATCCTTGCGACCTCGGCGATGGCCTTTTATCGTGCAGGAGATCATGAACGTGCTATTAAGCTCCTTGAGCAAAGCCTAGAGTTCACGAGACCAAGGCCATACCGACACCTGACAGCCATACTGGAGCTTAATTTAGCAGCGTTTCGTTTGGAAATAGACCCAGATCTGGCACTTCGTGGCTATCAGAATGCAGCACGCCTTGCTAACGATATCGAAATGGAGATTATTTCCGCTGGCGCTCTACGAGGTGTTGGGAAAGTTTATATGTTTCAAGAAAAATACGAGTTAGCCCTCAGCTACTTTAAGCAGGTAGAAACCATCTATATGAAACATAAGCTAAGCTTTCGACTACAAAGACTAAGAACTAGGATGGCCCTTGGCCATGTATATCTAAAACAATTCAAAGAAGCCACAAAACTACTATCGCTAGTGGATCATCAGTATTTAAAAGACAAGTACATACCTGTCTATCTTATGTGGCTCGAAGCCAAGGCTAAGCTCTTTAAAGGCCAAGGTAAGTATAAGTCGGCTTACGATACCTATGAAACCTATAATAAAATCTATACGGAATGGAATGCCAAGAAAAGTGATCGAGCGACGTCCTTAATGCGGATCTATTTTGAAGTTGAAAAAGCTGAACTAGAGAATCGGGAACTGGAAACCCAAAATAAGATTAAATCGATCAGGCTTGAAAACGAACAGCGGGCTGGAAATTTAAAAAATTGGCTTGTGGGTTTGAGTAGCCTATCACTTCTGATTGCCATGTCGCTTCTTTGGAAAACATTTAAGAGCCGTGAACTTTTGAAATCTAACTTCGAGCTTAAGGAGCTCATTCGGCAAAAAGAACTTGAACAAACTAGCCTTGTTCAGCAAAGTTTCATTGAAGACAAAGGTGATCAAACCGGCTTCCAATTCTCTGCTATGTATAAGCCTGCTGAAGTGATCGGAGGCGATTGGTACGGGTCATTCATTTCACCGAATGGCAAGCGAGTTTTACTCCTCCTGGGAGACGTCGCAGGCCATGGCATGACATCTGCTTTTGTAAGCTCAGCGGTTTCTGGAGCGGTTCAAAGTCGTATTGCCCTTATGAACTTAGATCAGGAGGCCCCAGAGACGATCATTGAAAACCTAGCATTCAGTATCAACGTGATGCTAGAAAAAGTTCAGACAAGCCATCACATGACCATGCTCTTCTGCCTGTTCGACTTCAACGATTACCGATTTTGGTGCTCGAATGCAGGTGCGATTCCGCCAACGCAGTTTCGAGGCAACACACACAAAACTCTATTTTGTAGAGGGACACCACTCGGGGGCGAGTTTTCTCGACCAGAGACTCCCGTTCACTCATGGCCTATGGAAATCGGCGATATCTACGGTATGTTCACCGATGGCTTGTTAGAACTTGAAGAGAAGAGCGGTAAGCGACTTAAAATCAAAGGCTTCCAAAAGATGGTGGACGCTAAGCTCTCCCCCAAGGAAAACTGCGATTTGTTTAGCAGATTGATCGAACAACGAGAAAAATATGAAGGTCTACCTGATGACTCAACGATCATTTTTTTGAAGGTCGAACCATTAGATCAAGCCCTTGCCAGCTAAAGATAATTTTCGAAATCACGGATTTGATACACAACGAAAACCAGTTACACCGTGAGGGCGCTGCGCGCCTAAGTCTAGTGCCAGAGCATAGATCCCCGTGTTATCATCATCGCCCCAGGAACCGCCTCTTTGGGTGGTGCCTCCCTGCCCGTTCTGACCAGGAAAATAAGCCCCCATACCTTGCGCTTTCCCCCAATCGGGGCGGCTAGGAAAGTAAGACGAAGCCAGCATGGATGTGGTCGGTGTTGTATCTCCAATTTCTAGCCAAGCATTCGCAGGGCTCGCTTTATCTTCGATAACAACCCAGTCAACCAATTCGTGAGCGTTGCCTGCCACATCCCAGATCAAGAGGCCATTGTTGAGCCGATGAACTCGGCGTTGATCAGACCAAACGCTTAAATCACAGGCTTGGTTGGTAAATACACAGGCATCCTGAAAATTATCGCTAGCTTCAATTAACCCCGCCGGTTCACTGTCTGAATGACCACGATTGAGAGCTCCCTCACCTACTTTGCCAAGACTCCAGTTGCTAGGCTCGGCTTCTATTGCCCGTGCTAAAGCCATCCAATGGGCGTTACTCGGGAGCTGCCAGCCTTCAGCGATACAGGCTGCTTTGGCAATGTCTAATGCAATCGAGACCCAAGGCAGACCAACAGCTTGAGAATTCGCTCGTCCTCCTACCTGCCTCATCTCGTAGCTACTAATGCAGAAAGCTTTATCGATGCCAACAGCAAGGTTTGCTGGAACGAGGACAAAATCCGCTGGGCACTTCAAACGGGGCGCTTGGGTTTCCTCGGAGCTATCAATTCTAAAGTCTTCACCATCGATTGCCACTATACCGTTAGCACTAAGTATTGTTTCTTGAATCTCTGGTTCGATTAAAAACATAGCGAGCCAGACATCATGGTTCTGCTCGATTGGCTTCGGTTCAAGTAAACTACCATCGGTCAACTTGAATTGTATTTGCCCTAAACTGACGTCTCCCGATAAGGGTTGACCTTGATCGTCAAGCGCCCGGCAACCTATCACCTTTTCTGTCGATTGGGACACACCGGCAGCGGTCAAATCCGTAACCGGGGGATTGTGGCAAACCAAGAATGCACCACCAACCATCTGCGGCTCTGATGCTATCAGACTGTCCGTCTGCTCGACTTCAACATCTTGGGTAACTTTTGGTTCAACGGCAACATCACGGCTAGACGCGCTGTCATTAAACAACTGATTATTACAAGACGTAAGAATCCATAGGAAAGCGATCAGATTGGTAACGTTCACAAAGCCCCCTTTATTTACATCGACTATTCTGGATCGACATTTTCCTTCTGATGTTGAAAGAAGAAGGAAAAGCTGATTAGATCCAACACTTTATATGCACCATTAAACAATGCTCATCAAAGTTTCTTGAATTCTTCCGACTATCCATCCGATACCAGGTAAACTAGGGGTACGGATTGCTAAAACTAAAAATTACAATGGGAACCCTGATTCTTGCATCATCTTGCCTTGGTCTCGGCCCGGAGGCCCCAGCTCGATCTCTATTCAATCTGATGACGATGAAAGACCCACATAATTTTCAAGAATCCATAGAGCTTCTTGAAGATAGTGCTGAAACCTACACAATCGAGGACGTCTTAGCCCTACCTGAAGATGCTTGGCGACTCAATCAAAAGGAATCCTTAAACTTTGGTTTTGTGGACAAGGCTATCTGGGTTCGATTTAGTATTTATAACCCAAATCAAGAATCAGTCGACCGGTTCTTAGCCTTGCGATACCCGCAACAGAATCATGTTCATTTTTTCGAATTTGATGATAACACCCTCATTCAGCATGACCATATTGGCGATCGTGTACCGTTCAGCGAGAGAGATATCAATAGTCGCAACTATGTTTTTCAAGTAGCGATCCCTGCTGGAAAAACTAGGACTTACTATCTTCGACTTGAAGGTGAGACCATCCAGATTCCACTACAACTGAGCACCCGAGAATATTACCTCAACAGGCAAGAGGAAGAGATTCTAAGTTGGGGTCTATACTTTGGAATTGTGACGGTTATGGTTTTGTACAACCTTATTCTGTCCTTGAAGCTTAAAGAAAGGAGCTACCCCCTCTACTCCGCTTATATTACTTCCTACGTTCTCCTTCAGGCATCGATGTCGGGCTTTGCCTATCAGCATTTGTGGCCTCGCTCTCCCCATTGGGGTAACATATCAACCGCCGTCTTTCTCGGTTTAACCACAGCCTTTCTAGGGTTGTTCATTCAAAGCTTCCTAGAAACAAAGCAGAGAAACTCGCTCATCGATAAGATCGTAATGGTGACGGTAGGATTGGGTTTTCTCCAATGCGCCCTATCTTTCGTAGTACCATTTGGCAACATCGTCAGGGTAGGAATCCTCCTTGCAATGGTCGCCTCCCTCGTTTACATGACTGCTACAGTCTTCGCCTTAGCGCAAAGGAGTCGATCTGCCCAGTACTTCGCTTTGGCTTTCGGCCTCTTTCTAGTGGGCGTACTTGCCTATGGCGCTCAATCTCTTGGGCTTGTCGCAGTAAATTCGTTTACCAAGAATGGCGTTACGCTTGGGTCTGCGGCAGAGGTCATTCTGCTATCATTAGCACTAGGGGATAAACTGGATCGTCGCCAGAAGAAAGCGAGGCGTGAAATTGAATTTCTTAACGACAGCTTAAAGGCTACGATCAGTGAGATCGAACAGCGTGTCGAAGAAAAGACGAGACATATTGCTTCGGTCATGAATCATATAAAGCAGGGCATCTTCACCATCCTGCCTGGTTTACAAATTGAACGATACTATTCCCTACATCTAGCAGAAATATTGGAAAATAAGGACATTGCTGGCAAGAATCCAATGGATCTATTCTTTCGCAAGACGGATCTTAGCCCTGATGAATTAGTCACTATCGAATCAGTACTCATTGGATCGCTTGGTGAAAGTAACTTAAATTTTCAAATGAATGAATGCCACCTACCAAGTAACATCAAGCTCAATGAAAAGCATCTGAACCTATCTTGGCAGAGTATTGACAATGAAGACGAAGAAACGGAAAAAATTATGGTAGTGGTTCGCGATATAACGGAGCTACGTAAGCTTGAAGAGCAATCCGAGGAACAAAAAAAGGAACTCAAGATCATCGGCACCTTGATTCGCGCTTCTACCGACCGCTGTCATTCCTTTTTCACCCAGGGGATTCGATTCTTAGAACAAAATCTATCGACTATCGCAAATCATCCAACCTATAATGACTCTGCCCTGAAAAGCGTGTTTATCAACTACCACACGTTTAAGGCATCAGCACGAGATTTTGACTTCAAAAACCTAGTCAACTCTTTGCACCAAGCGGAATCTCTGTGTTCCCGTATCAGAGACGATCGCAAGCTATGGAACCAAACAGAGATGACGCGAGACCTGGAACAGATTAAAGAAATTTTTTCTGACTATGCGAGGATCAACTACGAAGTTTTGGGTCGAAATATGGAGCGAATCGCTGTTTTTAATAAAGCCTCGATCGAGGCAGGCTTGCAACTCTTCATAGAGCTAGACCCTAGCACAAGAGAGAAGTTCAAGGAACTCCATTCAGAGTTCAAACAATCCTACTTTGATGACGCGAGAGATATATTTAAGCCTATCTGGGCGCAGGCTCGCAAACTGGCACGCAGCCTTAATAAACCTGAACCTGAGATTCATAGCGAAATCGAAGAGGTTTGGCTCAGCGATGATACCTCTATGACGATTCAGTCAGTCTTCAGCCACCTGATCCGCAACTCTTTGGATCATGGAATCGAACCTGCTGATGAACGGGAATCTATAGGAAAAGCGAGTCAAGGACAGCTATTTTTCAGCCTTAAAGAAGTTCACGGATTGATTCTCATTGATTTCTCTGACGATGGTAAAGGTCTAAACCTCAGAAAGATCAGAGACCTTGCTATGAAGCGCGGGCTATGCAGCTCCAGTCTTACTGATCCATACTTGATAGCCGAGCTAATCTTTGTTGACGGATTGTCGTCAAACCAAGATAACGTTACCGAGATCTCTGGTCGTGGTGTTGGGATGTCTGCGGTACGAAGTATCATAGAGTCACAAGGGGGAAGCTGTCAGATATCACTGAAAGGCGTTCCTAACGAGGATGGCTATGTGGCCTTTCAGTTTGAAATTCACCTGCCTCAGCACCGACTATCACAGATGGCCGCGTAGAGCCTTGCGACTTTCCCAGAATCTAGATCAATTATTTAGAGAATTGTCCTACTTGCCTTTTCAGTCTCTTTAGTTCTTTATGGCAAGGTAGGTATTTTGTGTGACGATCGATAACTTCTCTGTGGACTTGCGGAAGATTATTATGAAAAAACTCTTCAACAATTTTAGGCTCTATTTTAGACAAATCACTAAGAACCCAACCCACCGCGGTTTGAATAAAACGTTCGTCCTCCTTTATGAGCACTTTGGCAAGGGCCATAATTTTCTTTGTATAGCGAGGGTGATCGACTACAGACCGAAAAGGCACCATCGAAGCTCGCCGCTGCCATAGGTTTTGGGACTTATGCCAAGCACCGAGGGAGGTCGCCATACTCATCGTGCTGTCTTTGAGCAAGGGCCCCAAGACACGAACACAATACCAATCCACTGTCGACCAGTCGAAGAGCAATTGCCTCTTAAATAGTTCCTGACTGAATTCTAAGGTTTCTTTGGTCGTAAGCTGTTTCATAAGATGACTTTGAGTAAACAGGATGCCAGCGAATTTATCTTCAGCAAACTTACTTTTAAAGAGCTGTTTTGCAAATTCAACTTGCTCCGAAATTGGCTGCTTCTTGAGGCCTTGGTCGCGTATATGAGCCGTTAGAATTTTACGTACTAAAGGAGTTTTCAAGCCGCGATATTCGATCGCCCCCTTGAGATAATTATCGAACCATGCCTTAGTTTCAGGATCTGCCTCAGCAGCGAGCTTTTTCTTAAGGCTGACTACATCTTTCATAGTTCGTATGAGTCCTTTCAGTTGTTTCTTGCTTATTTGCTGTTCTAAGAGAACTTGTGCTAAACCTATATCGAGTACAAAATATAGCAATGTGAGATGTTTGCAACTAGGAGAGTTTTACAATGTGGGATGCGCGCTACAGCGAAGACGGCTTTGCCTATGGAAAAGAGGCTAACGACTTTTTAAAAGACCAAATACAACATGTGATAGGGGCCGGAAAGGCACTTTGCCTCGCCGAGGGACAAGGGCGCAATGCGGTATACCTAGCAAAACTTGGTTACGAGGTCACGGCAGTTGACCTTTCGCCTGTAGGCCTAGAGACTGCGCAGAAACTTGCAACTGATGAAGGCGTTTCGATTGCTACTGAAGTTTGCGATCTAGCTACCTGGCCCTTGGGTGAGCGGCAATGGGACTTGATCGTTTCCATTTGGGCCCATATGCCCAGCGAAGTACGAAGTCAGCTCCATGCTAGAGTTGCTAGTGCATTAAAGACGGAGGGACTTTTCGTGTTAGAAGCCTACACTCCTGCGAACTTGGGCCGCGGTACAGGTGGACCACCCAATCAAGACATGCTGATGACTCTAGAGATTCTAGAAACAGAGCTTGGAAGCTTGAAAACCCTATTTGCCCAGGAGACGGAAAGGAATATCGAAGAAGGCCGTTATCACAAAGGCCTTAGCGCAGTGGTCCAGTTCGTTGGTAAAAAGGTCAATTAGCGAGGGGATTGCCAGCCATTCCATGCACCGACATCGGTGCTAATCGAAAGCTCTAGAGCTGTGCGCGAACCGTTCGCATGGGATTGACTTCAGTTAAAAATACTGCCTGTTGAGTTTACCATAGAAGCCACTGCAAACCGCCAAGCTAGACGTAGATCACTTGAAAGCTCTACGATGATCGAGCTTTAGCAATGCTTCGAAAAAGTAGGACTATTCAAGCCAGATTTACAAACCTTGCAGTCCTCTAGCAGCCCCCTTACCATCAGCCCACCTAATCAATGCAACATGACTAATTGCAAGGAGATCTCAATGAAAGGCTTTGTTTTCATGCTTGGCTTGGGCCTAGCTTCCAATGGTTTGGCAACATCGGATGTTCTACCATGGGCCACAGATGACCTTAACTATGACGGAGTTTGGAACTACAGCGAAAGCAACTGGAATTTTGTTTCCTGGAATGAGTGGGGCAACCTACCGATCACTCACGATGCCTATGAGGGCTCTACAGCGATTCACCTGCAATATCTCAATGAAGACCTGGTAACAGACAACAGCTACGTTCAGGCTTTTGGCTTTGCTAAGATTACCAGCAGTCGGGAGAAACTTGGACACGAGCCACAATCATACGAAGACTATCGAGCCGGTAAAGATCTTCGAAGATATAAGTACCTAGAGTTCTATATTAAAGGCAACTATGGAGCTAATGTCTCCGCCTTCTCTGTGTCACTGCAATCACCTAATGGCCATGGCTCCACGAAGGCAAAGTTAAAGGACTTTGTCTCCATCTCTCATCATTGGCAAAAAGTTCGAATCCCCATGTCTGCCTTCATTCCACGAGTTCCAAACCCCGATCGATTTCAGCTTCACAATGTTTACAGTGTGAATTTCTACGTGGATCAAAACGATCAAAACCAGCCGTTCGAGGTCATCGTCGATAGCATAAAGTTCTATAAGGCCCCCAAAATGATTCCTTGGTGGCGAGCAGATTACAACCGCAATGGTGAGTACAACTACAGCACCACAGATATGGGTGACGGCTCAACAATCAACGTCGCCAATCAGTGGGGAGATTTGGTAACTTCAACCACCTATACAGGCCCTTTCGGTGAGGTTGAAGCCGAGGTGGTCCAGTTGAGTTTCCATCACAATGGCTATGGCTTTGCTAAAGCAAACCTAACTAGTTCAGCAGCTATGCCTGGCTATGAACCCACTAGTTTTTCTGACAGAGACCTGGGCAAGAAAATTCCAGCCTATGATTACGAGCTACGCTTTCTAGCTCCCAGTGTCGCAGATGAGGTTCTCATCAAATTGGTAGATGCGGATGGCAATAGCTCGCAAGCCTTAGCCATTGGCGACTACCGTAGCAACTATGGGCGCTATCTCTTCAGCTATAGGATTCCTGTTGAGTTGTTTGCAAAGGCTGGGTTTGACTTTAACATGGTTAAGAGTGTTACCTACTTTGTCGACCAACGGACCCCTCCTGGTGATTATGATTTGAAGCTTATGAATCTTGAGTTTAGACCCAAGGACCTCTATTAGAGATTTCATTCTACCCAAGGCTTCACCATGAGCCCTTGGGTTGCATCCTCATTTTAAAATTCGTTTCCTCACCTCATATTTATGGTAGTAAAGCACGATTATCATTGAATATAATTTTCAACGACAAGCATTTCGATCCGTCGCACATACTTTGAGCAGTGTAAGTCGCTAATAATCGGTCCCGAGAGACTTTGATGAGCGATAAACTAGAATATTTACTAAAGTTTTCGACTCTTAATGCCGATACCCACCTAAACGTTTTGTAGGGTAATTGGGACTAAGGAGTATTTAGGGATGAAGTTTTTAAGCCTAGCAATCATTTTTCTCTTTGCAAACGGCTGTTTAACGGAAGCGGTGCAAGTTCCGACTCCGCAAGCGGGAACAAACGATCAGGGGACTTCTTTGGTTGGTGACAAGGAAAATGGCACTGCACTCTATGCAGCCTACTGCGCTGATTGTCACAAAGCTCTGGATGCTCCATCCGATAAAGTTGATAGAAGCAGCTCAGCAATATTCTCTGCGAGCAGTGTTTCATCCCACAATGGCATTTCAAATGGTGCTGACTTGGACGAGCCAGATCCAGACAAAGAGTGGTTCACTGAGCAAGAATCAGCCGACCTTGCCGCCGCACTTTCCACAGCCCCCGAGGCTGACGTAGATAATGGTCTGACGCTATTTAATGATACTTATAACTGCGACACATGCCATTTCGGTGTAGCTCCGATTGGTGATTCTTCCGCTAGCAACGTTTTCGCAGCATCCAGCCTCTCTGCTCATGGCAGCATAGACCCTTGGCCTAGTGAAACTGAATCCACGGATATGGCCGCAGCTATCGATCAATTGAAGGCTGACCAATAATCTGGACACTACGGCTCGACGGAATGCCCAGTACCGGTATTCCTCAGAGCCGCATCTTTTCTCTTCTGAATCAATTTTTTCACAATGAAAAAGACCAGAAACAGGCCAATCACACTGAACAATACGATCTTGAACTGCTGAAGTGTTCCTAGGATATGTTCACCGAACTTAGCCACTAAAACAACTTGGGTTGGCACTGAAATGAGAGCCGCGGCTCCATCCACAAGGAAAAACCGCGAAGGCCTCAGCCCTAACATTCCACAGCTGAGATGGCCGGGAAATCGAAGGCCTGGGGTGAAGCGAAAGATACCTGCAGCCCACATGCCATAGCGATCGACCCAGGACTTGACCTTGTCGAAGGTGTCTTGGTTGCGTTTAAAAAAACTGGTCTTTACCAAGCGATGCCCAAAGAACCGCCCCAGTGAAAACACCACATAATCCGACAGGAACACGGCAGCTAAAGCCACGGTAGCCGCAACCTCCACCTGAACGACCGGTGCACCCGGATAGGGAGGTGGATACAAATCTGGCCTAGAGCCGATATAGCAAACAATGCCGGTACCGACCAGTGTCACCTCTTCAGGAACAGGTAAGCCAAAGCTACTGGCGATCATCAAGGCTACAATTGCAAAGTAAACTAAATTGGGTTGGTATGCGTAGGTCGCAAACCAGGACAGTATTTCAGCCTCGGAGAATCCCATGCTTGGCCTTCCTTAAGGTCAAAATTTAGCGTTACGTGTATTGTCTTGGATTTCGTTTCATCAGGCAACAATACGTAGGAGGTTTGCGATCCAGCTAAGTCATCGCAAACTGTGTAAGTAATATCAGTAACAAAAAAAAGGCACAAGTCCAAGCTAGCCTTAGCATGATTGGGGCGCCAACAGAGTTCAAGGTCCAAACCGTAGCCATGATCGAGGCCATGCATATAATGCCTATATGACACCCAACAAAACAGAACCCATGCTTTTCTGCTGCTAACGGTTTTAGGAGTTCGCTCAGAGCTGGATAAAGTCTACAGATACCGTGAGGTCAATTTGGGAATGCTGGCAGTCGGTCTCATCATTATCACCTGTTGCAATGACCTTGACGTCGAATGTCTTCCAACCAGCAAGCCCATAGGCAAGGGGCGCGACATTAGTACTCTCCATGGAGATATTGAGAGGCCCCTGCTGATCGTGTGGCGGAACCACACATGCATCAGAGCCTCCGAGACAATAGGGAGAGTCCTGGATATTAGAGACATTATTGCCTCGTAAAACTCCAAAATCCCACTTATAAAACCCTTGAGATTGCGGCAAATAGGAACTTGCTTGCGTATTAGACCCGATAACCACGATATCGGCTACCGTAATGAAGAGGTAATCATCGAATCGTACCTCAGCATTGGTTGGAGTCTGCACCCGAATGTTACAAATAACGCCCTTACTTGGTCCATTGATGGGTTGGCTGGTGACTTCTCGCGCCTGAAGATACTGGTCTTTTGGTTCAAGGTTGGGATCAGTGCCGAAGCTACATCCTATCCGAGCTGGAAAAGTTAATTGAGTGTCATAGCTTTCAAGAGTGTTATCACTAGCCCTGCACCGCTCATTTAATGTTTCAGCATCAACGATGCCCTGCTTGGCAAGTTCGTCGAAAATCGTCTCATCAACATTTTCAGAATCATTTGGCAATGCAAGGAGGTCTTCTGCTACCGGGTCAGAGTTCTTTTTTTTTTACAGGAAGGCATCACTAACACTAAGGGGAGAACGATAGTAACGAATCTGCGCATCGTAATCTCACATTTCAGTTGCTTCACTTGCTTTAATTATATCTTGTAAACAATTTCCCGACAACTCACCTACAGCAAAATATAAAGTCCTGGCAGATTAAGCACTGATATTGAATGCCTTCACGATAGATTCTACAGGAGTATTCGACTTGCTAGATATCATCGCTCCAAAATGCTCCGGTGAAATAGTTCCCTGAAGCTTTAGCAAGTCCTCAAAGCTTGCAGGGGTTTCAGGCCAATAGTTGATAGTCCTGATCGTGTTATCATGGTAGTGCTGTGAGTTTTCTCGTCTGATATACTCGATGAACATCCCATAGACAGTATACTCTGAGAAATCTATCTGGCGGCATACAACCTCTTGCCAAGATTTACCGCTAATTTGCTCCAAGCGCTCCAAGAGAGCAAGAAGATCAGCGCGGGTCCAGAAAATAAATGGGCCGACGTAGTTGAGGTTTACTTTAATAGTTTCATTGATTCCAAGTATTTTCGCCCCGCACTCATACCATTTTCGATATTTTGGAATCTCTTCGATTGTCTCTCGAAAAAGAGGAATTCTCCCCTCTTGATCGAGTAGGCTTTCAGGATCAAATGGTCGGGTAAAAAAACAGTCTGAATCCATAAAGAGCATGTAGTCAGCGTCGCAGGCGATGGCCGCAGATAGCTTAACTATTTGCTGGCGAATCCACCCCCTGACCGGCAAAGTTTTCAAACTTAGCCACCATTTCGAAGTGAAAAACAGAGGCAATAACCAGCCAGGCATTAGATCATCTTGAAACAGTATCTCAACCCGTCCACCTGCCATGGGTTCAAATAAGGCCCGATCCTTCTTCGGCACAATGATGTAGTGCTTGGCATTTTCGGTAATATACTTTCTAAAGCTATCCACAAGCAAAGCGCATCGTTCAGCATCTACGTGATAGCTCGGCGTAATGATGGCAAAGCTCTTACTCACGGGTGATCTCCTTGATAGTTTAGAGTTTATTCTATCAAACCATCTAGCCTGGTGACAGGCTAATGAGGTGATAGGTAATTCCCGATTTCAAGCTTGCTCCTCAGATTTTCTAAAAGACGCCCGATATCCGATAGGACGATAGATATGCTAGCTGCTATCTTTCGCTGGCAGAATCTATCTTATTCCTGGTTTCGCCTAAGGTATTAAGTAGCTATATGATGAGGTTTTTATGATGAGACTTGCTAGCTTCCCAACCGCAGCCCTGGTGTCAAGCCTAAGTTTCGGTATGAGCGCCGCAAACACTAGCCCCCTTCCTGGGCCTCGCGATAGCACAAAAGGCAAGGGCAAACTAGTAAATATCACCATTGATAGCCAATACAAAACAAAAATCTCTCCTTGGATTTTTGGCGCCAACATCATCGGCTCTTTCAAAGATGTGGATGATGACATGAATCTGACATTCTTTCGTTTAGGTGGAAATCGACTGAGCGCCTACAACTGGGAAAATAATTACTCACACGCCGGTTCCGACTACAATTACCAAAACGATCTTTGGCTGTGTGGAGTGTTTAACGCTAATTGTGATGAACCAGGTGGAGTTGTCACGGCCTTTGTAGAAAAGGCATTTGCAAATCGAGCTTCAGCTGTTCTGCTCACAATTCCTATTCTCGATCACGTCGCCTATAAAAAAACCAGGGGTGATGTTTGTTTGACCAAGCCAACCAAAGATTGGCAATGCCCCAACCGGGATCACTATAAAGAGTCGTTTCGTCAGTCAAAACCCAAGAAGGACGGGCCATTATCATTGAAACCCAATAAAGATGATGCCTATGTTTATCAGGACGAGTTTGTGAACTGGGTCAAAAATCGTTTCAAGAACCATCTGAGTCAAGGCAAGAAAATTTTCTATTCTATGGACAACGAACCTGGTTTGTGGGGTGCAACACACAACCGAGTGCGTCCAGGGGGTAAGTATTGCGAGCACAACCCGAGCTACCCTGAACTCCTAAAAAGAAATATCGACTATGCAAGAGCTGTGAAGCTGAATATGAAAGATAGCTTAGTTTTCGGCCCTGCTCATTATGGTTGGCTAGGAATGAAAACCCTACAGAATTTCGCGTCATGTTCGGGAGATGGTGGTACCCCGTTCTATAAGTACTACATGGAAGGAGTCCGCCGAGCTGCTGGAAAGCAGAAAAGCCTGGTCGATGTTTATGATTTCCATTGGTATCCCGAGGTTCGATCGAACGGAAAAAAAGGACAGAGAATTACTGGGAAAGCTACTGATAAAGATACTGTAGTTGCCAGAGTCCAAGCAGCTCGCTCCTATTGGGACCCACAATTCGACGAGAAAAGTTGGATTAGCCAGGATGATCTAAGAAGCCCCGTCAGACTACTACCCAGAGTTCAGTCATGGATTGCTCAATACAATCCTGGCATGGGTATTGCCATCACTGAATACACTCTGGGGGGCGAAGACCATATATCGGGAGCTATTGCACAAGTTGATGCTCTGGGCAGCTTCGCTCGTGAAGGAGTTTTCGCTGCTAGCTTCTGGCCCCTCGCTCCTCGTGGAAGCACATCCAAGTATATACGGGCTGCCTTTAAAATGTTCCGTAATTACGATGGCAAAAGAAGTACGTTCGGCGACCAAATGATTTCCGCAATCTCTGATCAAGTGGATAAGGTTGCTGTCTATGCCAGTACTCATAGCAAAGACCCTAAAAAGCTAGTGCTTATTCTCATCAACAAGAGTTTCAAGGTGCAATCGACCAGGATCACATTGAATCATAAACACAGCTTCAAAGCTGCCAATATCTTTACTCTGACGGAAAAAAGTACTGAGCCTGAAAAATCACAAAAGAATCTAAAAAAAGGTACAAAAACACATCTTTTCGATATTCCTCCAATGAGTGTAAGTACCATTGAGCTTCAGTAGCGATCATCAAGCAACGGACTGGATTAAACTATCTAAATCATCCCGGTGAAAGTACGGGCCTTCCTTGCCCATGGCTGCAAACTCTGAGTTACCTTCAATAATAACGGGGCCGTCATTGGTAATCGCGATATCCCAGCCAACGGCTTTTACTGGTAGTACAGCTTTTGACGCTTGCTCCGCTAAAGTCTTCAGCTCATCCCACAGGGGAAGCGTTATCCCCGTCAGCTGTCTATTCGTCACACTATGTCTTTCCACGTCGGCAATAATTCCTCCCAGGGGGTGGGCTCGATAAACCTTGATGATATGACCATCTTCTGGATTAACCATTGCTAATAGATTACCTGTTGTGCCATGCAAGAAGTTGTCGGTAATACCTTTCCCAGAAGAAATTTTAAACCAAGCAGTAAAAAACTGGGTTTCTTTACTCTTACCATTGTCAAAGGTGATCAAGCGAACACATTGCAAGGCCTCAGCGTTGCTAAGGTCATGTATAAAATCATGATTTCGGAGTCTTTGCTGGACGATACATTTCCCATATGCCTGCTGTGATGTTATTTTGTGATACAGTTCCTCATAGGACAGTGATTCGCTTTTATTGACAAAGCGACCATCTTTTCTAGAATATGCTTCGATTCCAAGTCCAAACTCAGACAGTGCAGGTTTGATTAGGATATCATCGGGGAGTTCGTTCTTGATCACTTCGATCCAATCAGCCTGCGAAACCAGCTTTCTTTGATCGCCAGTTATGGTTTCCTCTGGGGAGTAGAAGATGTAGCACTTTGGAATCTTAATACCATCTCGCATAAATTTTTGGTAAAACAGCGACTTATCTGCGAGTAAACCCTTACCATCCCCATTTATTTCCCGAATATGTTTAACAAAGTCTCCTCGCCCGATGTAGGCCTTGGCCACATCTGATGGAAGTCTCGGGTCCAAAACTCCAATCATAATCGCTTCGTCAAGGTACATCCTCTGCCGAATCCGAACATCAATAGCTCTTTGTGCGACCCGCAAAACCGAAGTTTCTCGCTTCTCTGCTTCTTTTCTCAACTTGTTTAAGACTGTCTTCAGCTTATTAATCATACGCTTTCCTAGTGAGCAGTTATCGAGACATTTTGATTCTTAATCGTCAATAAAGAAGACTCCAGATATATAAGTCACTATAAAGAATCGTACCATCTGACTATCCAAAAATCTTGCCTCCCTAGGAATTACACCAATACTAGTGCTTAGTCACATTGGATTCTCAGCTAGCTAGGCGTCGAGGAATGATTGAGGAGATAGTATTCCCGTACAGCGACGATTGAGAGACGAAGACAACAACGCTGAGGATTCAATGTGACTAAGCACTAGAGGGCAAGTTAATCCTAAAAAGTACAAGTTAGCCGAGCAGATCGGGACTCCTGACTATGAATCTCGGACGCAATAATACCGATACAATCCTAAGAGCGGAGCACAATGTATATGGTTCATAAACTTATTCTTTTCCTCACCTTTGCACTTTGTGGCCAAGACTTGGCTCTTAGTAAGCAAGAGGTGCGTCTAGGGGAAGAGCTAAAGAAGCTTGAGCTAGCAGGTAACTACCTTGAAATACTCGAAGATCAGACAGGTTCTCTCACTCTAGCGGACATCCGCTCGAACTCTGAGCTCAACTGGACTCACCCAGAAGGCTCCCCTAAGTATTGGAATCAAGACTTTTTCGTATGGGTTCGGATGGTCATCGCACCTGTATCGGGTGGAAGAAGGGACTGGACTCTAGAAATTCCCTGGCCATTTCTCGAACAACTTGACGTCTATCAAATTCAAGCTAACGAGGTTATCTCTCAGTACCGAACTGGAACAAAGCTACCATTTCACACAAGACCTATAGACTTTAACTACTACGCGTTTCCCCTCGAAGTGTCCGGTGATCTACCCACAGAAATCTATCTCCGCGTACATTATCCCAGCGATCTGCGCATTCCTGTCACAATTTGGAAAAATCAAAATTTTTTGGAGCATCAGATTAGAGTCCAAGCCTACTTCGGCATTTATATGGGGATTATGATCGCGATGATCCTCTATAACATGATGCTATACCTGAAACTCAAAGATCCCAACCTGGTGAGCTATATTCTGTTCATTGCAACTTTTGCTTTAATGCAAGCCGTTCTGCTAGGCCTAGCCTTTCAACATCTGTGGCCTAATCTCCCTGGCTTTGGACAGATCAGCTACTTCATTACTTCGGCATCTACATCGTTCTTCGTCCTCATGTTCTCTCGTAAATTCCTGAAAACCAAATTTTATGCTCCGAAAATGGACAAGGCTCTATTCGGGTTACAAGCCTATGCCTTTGGCACGTTCCTCTTGGGCTTCATCAATCACTATCAGGCTAATTTTTACGCGAGTATCACTGGGCTGATTGGTCCACCAATCCTACTCGGAACGGCTATTCTCACCTATCTGAGAGGTTACAAGCCAGCAAGGTTGTATATCATCGGCTTTACAACCTTTCTCACAGGGGTTACCTACAACTTACTAGGCTCTTTTAGTATTGTGGAGGAGTCTTTTCTCACCCAGTTTGGAATGCCCATCGGCTCTGCCATAGAAGTTCTCTTGACCTCTCTTGCCTTGGGGGATCGGATCAAGATCGAGCAGGACGAACAAAATGCGACGATTCAAAAGCTGAATGACACCCTAATTCGCGAAGAGCAAGAAAAACGAAAGGCCAAAGAACAGGCCATCAAATTGCAGCAAGAGCACATTATTACCCTCGATCATCTTGTAGAGCGCAAGTCACAGCAAATTAAATCGATTATGAAGCACATCAAGCAAGGGATCTTTACCATTGCAACTAGCGACCAAAATGACGATGCCGAGGTAGAGTTGGAAGGAGACTTCTACATTGAGGGTTACTACTCTGGTTTTCTAGAAGACATTCTGGGTATGACAAACCTATATGGCCGCGACCCTTTAAAAATTCTTGCCGAGAAAACCAATCTCACCCAGGATGAGATAGCTAGAGTCCGATCATCTCTTTTCGCAGCTCTAGGCTCTGACCCCATGAACTTTGACATCAATATTGATAACTTCCCGAGAGAGGTCGAGCTAGATGACAAAATTATAGCCATCAACTGGCAGGCTATCTCTAATGAAGACGACCTTACGGAAAAAATCATGGTTGTGGCGCGAGACGTTACAGAAGTTCGTCAGCTGGAGCTACAAACAAAAGAACACAAGATTCAGATGGAAAAGATCGAAGAGATCATTGCAGTTCCCATGGATCGCTGCCAGGATTTTTTCATTCAATGCCAGAAGTTTCTGGAAGAAAATCAGCGCCTTATTCAATCTAACCAGGAGCTAAGCCGATCCACACTGCAAATCATCTTTATCAATTACCACACATTAAAAGGCAATGCTCGCTCATTGGCCTTCAAATATATCGGTGAAGCTATTCACCTGGCAGAGGATCGATGCCAGAGAATCCGAAACGGTGACGAATCTTGGGATCAAACGGCCTTAATGCGGGACCACCACAGTGTTCAGAAAACCCTCAATCAGTACGTAGAACTCAGCTCTGGCAAGTTAGGGCGTATCATGAAGAAGGGTAAATTCTTTGATATAGAAGCCTTGCAAGAATGTGTCGAGCTGATCAAGGCCCTCTCGCCCACAGCCAAGGTGAAGCATAGGAAGCTCATCGATAGTGTCTATGCTAGCTATTACAAAAACTCACACGACTTCTTTAGTGAAGTCTTTTCACAAACAAATCGCCTAAGCAAAGATCTCAAGAAGCCAGTACCCCACATCAACGTGGTTGGCGACCCCGTTCTATTTACTACAGATGCCGCATCCGTACTAAACAACGTCTTTACCCATCTGATTCGAAACTCGATGGATCATGGTCTCGAAACAGAAAACGAACGCATCGTCCAACAGAAACCTGCACAAGGCACCATAACAGTAACACTCACTGATTTAGGGTCTCAGCTTAAAATTGGTTTTAAGGATGATGGCAGAGGATTAGATCTTACTAAAATCAAAGCATTAGGAATCGCGAGAGACTTGATCAGCGAAGATGAACGTGACCTCGATAAGATCGCTCATCTTATTTTCGCACATTCCGTCTCCACAGCTGAGGACGTCACCGAGATCTCTGGTCGGGGGGTTGGCTTGGATGCAGTTAAGGCTTACATGGACCATCTAGGCAAACTCGATCTGACGCTCCTAGACATACAAGATGAAAGTAACAGGGCATCCTTCGAATTCGAACTTTATCTTCCAGATACATGTTTGTATCGCCTAGATGAAGAGTCTTCTCAGTCGTTGGCCTCATAGATGGACCTGCTTTTGCTCCACACCCAAGCCTGAGACCAACCCTATAGCTTGGCCATCAGCATGAAAATAGACGTCACAGGTCATAGACCTCTTATCATCGTCGGTACGATGTATATGAAGATCCAGGCATAACTCGTCATGATAGGGTCGAACCTGGCCACGACTTAACCACTCCAGATTACACCCGTCTGAAAAAGCAAAGCATCCCGTTGGCCAAAGCTTTTTTGCACTATGCTGAGCCAGATGAATAGCCATCTGCAAGGCTAAGCCGGTAGGAAACACTGGGTCATCTTTATAGTGAGCATGGAAGTACCAATCATCTGGTGAAAGACGTCTATACCCCTTAACACGCCCATTTTCGTATGCCCCCCCGCGTGGTATTAGTGGCTCTACGTGATCAATCAAACACACAGTCTCATCACCCGAATAGAAAAACTCTTCTGCTGGAGCCCGTCGAGACAAGGCTGGGACTTGAAAATTCTGGAAGTCACCGAGAGAATTCAATTGTGACGCTGTCGAAAGCGAGACCTTACACAGGCCGCTTAGTAAGGTGTGATCGTTTGCTCTAATATCAAATTCAAAGTCTTGTAAGATCAATTCAGGATACTTTTGAATTCCCCGGCATCGACAGGCAATAGTTAGCTCTGAACAGCCAGAAATTTTTGAAGCGACATAAGTCACTTGCCCTTGTAGATGCCGAAAGTAGAGATCCTCACCAGACTGAAAAGGAGATCCGGCAATAAGAGAGAGGACATGACTTGTTTGCAAACCACATTCAAGGATCACGAAGAACGGCGGCTCAGCCTCACCCTGTCCTAGAAACCAAAGATCCGAATTCAAAATGTATGTTCCCTGGCATCGAGCTTCATCAGCCTGCATCAGCGATGCTCTATCGAAGCTAACACTTGATAAGAAGCTGTAAGGTGTTTGGGGAATCCTAGTCAATTGACGACCGTCATCAAAGGCTCGAAACGCTTCTCCTAGTGCAACTTCCACGTGACCACTCGACAACTCCAAGAGATGTTCTTGGCTTAATGATAGAGTCGAGTCTAGGTTGTTTTCAGACTTAGAACTAGCATTCTGGAGATCTGGAGGTACTAAGGGCTCGTAGGCCTCCTCTCCCCGAGCACGCATGGCACCTTCGAATCGATTTTCTCTATCTTCACCATGGTGCCATCGCGGAGAGAACAAGCCATAGCTCATGGCTCCGTCCCGATCTTCGACGATAGACAGCTCGGTTCGGGGGGTCAATGGCTGCCCCATCATCGGGCTCGAGTCAGGCGTGGCAGATAGAAGCTCGATTGTCTGACTAATAAAATCGCGATTACTAGGCCACTCGCCTAAAAGCTCCTGGGAACCTTGCTCTAGCTTGTGAGATCCACCTTGAACCGGCCGAATAAACTGGGGTGGAGGCGGACATCGAGGCATTTCATGACAGAGCTTCTTCATAGTAAAATAATTTGGGCACTGCCAAGCAAATTCTTTGGAGCCTTCTCTTGTTTTTGAAAAAAGAATCCCTTGGCCAAATGTGGGGTAGTCAAACTTCAGTTGCTGATTCGTCCTCGCTTGCTCCCAAGCCTCCCAAAATGATAGCAGACCAGTAGCAGCTCCCTGATAAGAATTCGATGATTCAGCTAGTCCCGCCGCTCCTATCGGGTTTTGGAACCCATCTATTGTCGCCCAAATGGTGTCACCGTCTTGCTGAGCTTGATCGAGGCTTTTAAGCACCAAACATATACTGGCGTCTTCTAAAATGAGCTGGTCCAAGCTGCCAGCAGAGTCCATTTCATGGATTAAGGAAACAGCTGATAAGGATGCTGTTGCCAAATCACTGGCTCCCACAATAGCTTGCTGAATAAGACCCGAGCTAAGTTGCTGAACGGCCTGCTCCAAGGCAACCAGACCAGAACTGAGCCCACAAGCAAAAGATTCTGCTTGAGTCAAAGGCCCACTAAAGAGTTGCTGAGTCTGATAAGATGACAGCCACTCCATCACTACATCCCTATGCAGAGCGGGTGCAAAAGTATCTTTTACCTGCTCGATCCACTGCTCCAGTTGATCACTATCAAGACCACCAGCGTTCCTTAGATTCCAATGCTGACAAAGCTCCTCTATTAGCCACCGCAGCCCTTGACGATGCACGTCCTGACAAAGTTCACCAGACCAGAACAGTCCCGTTTCATTCATTCCGCCATTCACACCACTTAAGGCTGTTGCAATACACTGCTGCGAGAGTATGACAGTGGCTGCCCCTGAGCAGTCATGGAGTTCCGGATCGCATCGGATTTGGGTAAAACGATGTCTTGTTCCTAAGCTGAGTTTCTTCTGATTCAGAAATCTTTGTAGAGCCTCGTCATAGGCGTCCGTTGCTTCAACCTCGTCATGATCATGAAAGATTTCACGATCAGAGGAAGCCCGCCTCACACCAACACCAACAATCGCTATTGGGATTGCTGGCTTTAGCCTAGGAGCAATTATTTCCTGACTTCTTATCGGCGCCTCAACATCTTCGACAAGCATTGCACCTTCACCAGCACTCAGGCCAGCAACATGAACTCCTGCTTTGCGGGAGCCAGCCCCAGCCCATGGAGATACTTTCGAAGTCATACATAGAATTGAATTGGGGTGATGCTCGTTCCAGTCCTGATCAGACCCTGGGGTTGGCACCATTGCCTTTTTCTCAAAACTGAGAAGACAACGTAACAGTGCCAACCCTCCAGAGGCTCCTTGAAGGAAGCCAAAGGCACCGTGAGAACTTGCCAAGTTCAGTCTGCGAGAGCGCTGCTGCCAAAACTCTTCATATCCACGCAAAACTGTACGATCCCATTCGGCAACTCCAGTACCGAAGCCTTCCAGATAATCAATTGCTTCGTGATCCCAAGCAGCTATCTGATGAGCATGCTCTAAAGCCTTGGTTCCTGGGGTCACCTGAGGACAAGTTTTACAGCTGCGAATCACTCCGTAAACATGATCTCCGTGAGATTTTGCGTCCGCCAAGCGTTTTAGTGCAAAGAGCACCCCTCCACTACCGAGCACTAGTCCGTCGCTCGACCTAGAGAATGGTTTTCCATGACCAGTATTGGAAAGCAGGCCCAACTGAGTAAAGCTCATCTGGGCATAAAGAGGCTCTGGTCCCGCAACTCCACCTGAAATCGCAAAATCAAGATCGTGTGTTTCTAGTGATCGGCAGGCTATCTCCAAAGCCGACAAGGCGGACAAGCTACCAGTATCTACAGAAAAGCCGGCCCTTTGAAAGCCAAGGGCCTGACCCAGGACCGTCGCTGGAAGGCTTGCCACAAGGTACTGGCTTGGGTCAGCCCCAAAAACTTGAGACTCCATTGCCGTAATACTCTGCAAATATGTCGTAAGAAAAACATCCCGGGCCAGTTGGGTTGAGCCAATGGTAGGCATTGCCATGTGCCCTAAAATCACCCTCGCCCGACATCCATCCACTGGCTGCCACTGGCAATCGAAGAACGCATTGCGACCACAATCTAAACTGATTTTCACCAGAGGATCTAAAGTCTCGTACCGATCAGAGCTAAGATCAAGGTTCCATGGCTTTTTAAAGTCTTTATGGCCAAAACATGCCTTATCGTGAGGAATGTGGTCTCGAAAATCGAGACCTGAGATTTGAGATGGGCGACACCAGGGAGGATCGTTTTGAGTCTCGAAGTCTTGATCTTCGTAGGCTAGCTTGTGCCAGACATCCATTAAGTTGTCACAACCAGGGAGCCTAGCCCCCAAACCAACGATTGCGATGTCCACCAATCCCCCCTTTTTATCCTAGATCTCTGCTGTAGCCTCCTCTAGAGAGTTTTCTCTAAAAGACTGGCCTAAGCTTTCATCCATAACAGCAGCATAACCAGTCATCAGGGCAATGAGTTGCCCGTCCGCCACATACTCGATGGTGGCTTCAAACTGCTTTGCGCTGCGATGGTCTACCTTTAGCCTAATCTCACAACCTTCTTTTGGAAAGGCTCTATATTGGATGTATGAACGAAAACCTGTAGGTAGGCAGCGGGCACCGCACACCTTTTGACTCCAAACGACAGCTAACTGGAAGCTTACATCAAGGGCTAAGGGGTCAGCATGCCATTGATTTAGTGGACACGAGCGAGCCCATTGCTCTGGTGCAGCTTGGGTAAGGCTGGTCCCTACGACTCCTTCGTCAGCCAAATCCCTTATGGACGTTAGACCTTGCAAATCGTCTCCATGGAACAGGCAATCACCGTAGACATCATCAAGACTGGGCTTCTCTAACACTCCAGCTATCTCGATCTGTGCGGACCGCTGGTCGTCATGCCACTCTTTGTAGAGCTGCACTTCGGCAGATGCTGTGAGAAAACGCTGCCCCCCTTGCACTGACCATAAGCGCACAGGAATAGAGCGTCCGCCTGGAATATCTGCTCCTTCTTCCGATTCAAGCTCATAGCGAACCTGATCGCCCTGTGCTAAGGTAATGCCTTTCAAGACCTTGAACTCCGAGACACCCTTAAAGTACCAATCAGCATTTCGCTTTTTAGCAGCTGCAATCATCAGTTCCATCAAAACGACAGAAGGCACAACCCCTCGATGTTTCATGACATGAGACTTTAGAATGGGCCAGCTCTCGAAGCTAAATAGCTCACTTTCATCAACTGCGTGACGCAAGCCTGTAGTAGCAATCGCCACAACTTCCCCTTGATCACCGAGTGCTAGCTCCCGCAGAAGGAACTCCGCCCCCATCTCCAAGGGAATCACATCGATACCTTCAGCTGTGAATAGTTTTTTCAAACCATCGTTCACCATGCCCCCATCCCAAGGCCCCCAGTTGATAGCCACGGTGTGGCAATTAGGAACCGACTTCTTATAGAATTGGGAAAACTTATTGAGGGCTTCATTAGCCACCGCGTAAGCGAGTTGGCCCTTACGGCCAAACCGCCCCGTAGAGGAAGAAAATAGTGCTAGATATTTAAGGTCAAGCAGCCTTTGCTCCACCAAACCAATCAGCTTGATCTTGGTATCGAGAACCTGCTGAAAATCTTGATCGTCTAACTCTTCGATGAAGTGATCTGCCAAAACTCCGGCGCCATGGATCAACCCAGAAACCTTGCCGAATTTCTCCTCGATCTTATCAAGAGCTTCGCGCATCTGCGACTCTTGGCTGACATCGACTGTTTGATAGTAGACTTCCGAGCCTTTAGACTTGATCGCCTCGATATTTTGATGAAGTTCTACTTTACGTATCAGCTGCTGGTAGGCACTCTCTAAAGCCTTGGGACTGGAAAGCTTCGACTCAGACATAATCTTTTGCTTAAGATCAGCCTCACTCAAGCCAGATAAGGCCCAATCAGGGAGATCTTTGGCCCTTTCCGTGCGGCCCCATAGAACCAAGCGCGCCTGCGTTCTCTCTGCAAGTTGCTTAGCGATACATGCAGTAACCCCCCGAGCGCCTCCAGTTATAATCACTGTATCTTCGGGCCCTAGATCTATATCCATTTGTCCATCTAAATCTGCAGACACCAGACGAGGCCTGAAGTAGCTCTGGCTTGCAACCCCAAGCTCTAAGTCTGTACCGAAGATAAACCCATGAATGAGGCGGAAGGCCGCTTCAAAACCATCGCTGAAATCCCGTGCCAAATCGATATGTGAAGCTCGAATTTCAGGCCACTCCCGAGCCACAGTTTTAGCAAGGCCGGACAGCGCACCAGCATAAACTTGGGATAGGCTATCAAGGCCATCTAACCCGAATTTGCCTCCATTGCGAGTCACCACACTGAAGAGCTTATTCTCTCCTGATTTTAAGGCTGGAGCGCAAAGTTTTAGCATCTTAAAGCAATTGCTCAAGAAGCGACTCGGGCTTCCCTCCAGTTTTACAGGCCCTAGGATAATCAAGCCATCCAAATCATCGGGAGCCTTAAGGCGATCCACGAAGGACGTGGAAACCAACTTTGGCTTAAAGCCCTTCTCTCGCAACTTCAAAACTATATTGCGGGCTAAATTACTGCCATCATCGCACACCCAAACCTTAGCACCTGGCTCCAGATTGGGAATGTCGTTTCCCAAGTTATCAACGGTCTCCAGCTCAAGGATCTGGCGTGGTAACTCAGTCGTTGCCACGAACGGGTCGTCTCCTAACTCATCGGGATCGGCCCCTGGCGAATCCTCCTCCTCGGCAGGGATTTCAGCTAGGACATCGCCAAGATCAAACCGATCTTCGACGGACGTACTACCGCCCTCGTCACTAGCATCCCTATCGAGATAGGCGATCACATCACCTAGGGTTTGCAAATCCGCAAGCTCTTCCTGATCCGCAGAAGCTAGTTCAGGGTAGCTTTCTCCTAAGGTAGAGAAAATTTCCACCCGTTTGATAGAATCGATTCCCAGATCAGACTCTAACTCCATCTCTGCTCTGAGCATGTCGGTGGGATAACCAGTCTTCTCAGCGATCACAGTGAAAATAGCTTCTTCTAAGCCCTGGGCAGCGTCTTCAATGGCAACTGGCTCAGCTTCGTGATCTGCTTTGGGTAGATTTGCACCTTCTCCACTTGCATGACCAACAGCTTGGTCTTCATTGAGAGCAAAAACCAGCTGCTCAACGGTCCGTAGATCCCCAAGATCTTCAGCGGCCATCTGCTCGATGCTAGGGAAATAGCTTTGGAGCGCTGAGATGATCTCAACACGCTTGATCGAGTCGATCCCTAAGTCCTCTTCAAGAGCCATTTCCATATGAAGCATATCTCTTGGATAACCCGTTTTCTCACCGATAATTTCTAAAACCTTATCCTCAGTGCTTCCTACGGGCGATTGGGTATCGTTTCCATTTGCAATCGGAAGGGGGTTCACAGCATCCACGTGAGCCACCGTTACTTCTTCCGCTCCGAGGTAGCTAGCAATATCAGCTATCGTTCGCAAGTTGTTCAAATCTTCCGGGTCCGCATCGCTTAGGCTTGAGAACTGGTCCTGTAAAGCTGAAAAAATCTCAACCCGTTTAATGGAATCAATTCCTAGATCCTCTTCGAGACTCATCTCTTGGCTGAGCATATCCTGTGGATAGCCGGTTTTTTCGGCTATCAGACCTTGAACCGCCGTCATAACATTGTCTTGGGCACCGCCTTCAGGCATCGCCTCTGATTTCGTTGCTCCCTTACGCTGGATTTCAGATTCTTGGTTCTCTACCGAAGTCTCATGGGCTGCTTGGAGCCTTGGTTTCTCTTCGGGAGCTTCGGGCACAATCACATCACTCGCCGTGTATACTGAGCTATACATGCCACGGGACTCGGAGGTTTGCTGATCACTCCTCTCCCGAGAGCCTGCCGATGCTCCTGGAGTAGGTTCATGACCCCGTTGCATGAGTACGAGATCGTGAAGAATACGCTGTGATTGAGCCTGATTTTCTAGGAACTGCCGATGGAGTTCAGCAGTCTGTTTTTGCATGTCCTGAAGCGCTTCTAAATGCTTATCCATCCTATGATCCCGTGACTGGTTCTGGCTGTCATCCATCGGCCCGTGCTCCGTGTGATTGTTAGTTTCGCTTTGTTTGTTACTATTTGAATTGGCGTCTTTTATCGACTTTGCCTTTCGAATGGGACGATCGGACTTATAATTTGCACCAGTGATCTCAATGGCAAATGAAGGTGCTTGCTGGTGCGGAATTCTCCAATCCTTATGCCAACGGCTAAAATCAATGGTCTCACCAGAAACAAACAGCTCCAGCAAAACAGCGAGTACACCTGAAACTCCGCCTTGACCATCGTCACAGTGCATTATGGCTATATCGCTGTTATGACCAAGAGTCTTATTCACCAAACCTGATAATACCTTGCCTGGCCCCACCTCTAGGAAGCGTCGTGCTCCGTCCTGATACATCGACTCAAGTTCATCGACAAATCGCACTGACTTAGCGAGTTGTTCGCTTAGAATCTTTCGAATGCCTTCACCATCGGCTTCGTAAGCTTTGCCTAGTGTATTGGAATACACTGGAGTTTGTGCCAATTGGAAATCGAACTCAGCGATCCGGTCATAGAAGGGTCGGACAGTATTAGCCATGATGGGGCTATGAAAGGCTGCTCCCACAGTTAAGACTTTACCCCGAAGACCAGATTTTTTAAGCGCTTTTGAGGCCTCATCAATTTGGTCTTTAGGCCCGGCAATGACCGCCTGCTCCGGAGCGTTGTGGTTGGCAATCACAAGATCCCAGGAATGTGCGTCTAAAAACTCCTGAACCTGGGCTACCGGCGCCATGATTGCCATCATTCCGCCTAGATCACTGGCTGCCGATGCCATCAGGGTACCTCGAATCATCGCCAGCTGATGAAACGTCTCTTCATCATAGACTCCAGCAGCATAGAGCGCTGTCAACTCGCCAAAGCTATGACCTCCCAAAAGATCAGCTTTCACTCCAAACTCTTGTAGCGTCTTCCAAAGGCCTGCACTTACCGCACCAATCGCGGGTTGCGCCAGATCAGTGCGAGCTAGTTGCTTCTTATGATGGCTTGCTTCACCTGATGTAAAAGCCTTACCAGGATACATTGCTTGGGATAAAGTAGAGCCATTGAGGCTCAAGGCCTGAGAGTAACTTTGCTGGGCAAGCTGTGATTCACTCATGAATTGACTCAGCATGCCTGGATACTGAGAGCCTTGACCGGAAAAAAGAACTGCCAGTTTGCCATTCACACCTGAGCCATCATTGAAGAATATCCCTTTGGGGGCACCATGATCAGAGTTTGCATCATGCTTGATCAGCTTAAGAGCTGCTTCCAGTTGCGACTCGTAAGCCCCGTTTGCTACCAGAATCCCCACTCTAAGACCGTGACTCAGATCCAGTCGTTCCCGCGATTTGCGGCTCAGCTCAGCACCCCCAAACTTGGCAAGACTTTCCAGCTCCTGCTCCAGGATGGCTAGCATCGCTTCTCGATGAGGTGCACTATAGACCAAGATATCTTGGTCTGTGTCAAAGTCACTGGCGACTTTGTCGCTGCCGTGTTCTTCAAGAATGCAGTGAAAGTTACTGCCACCAAAGCCGAAGGCACTAATAGCTGCCCGACGAGGATGATTAGATGGTTTAGGCCAAGGGCATGGAGCTTGCCTTAGAATGAATGGCGAGCCCTCAAACTCAGGATGAGGCTCATCGACCTTAATGGTCGGCGGCAACGTTTTATGATGAAGCGCCATGATCGCTTTTATCAGTCCAGCAGCTCCCGCAGCAGCTTTAGTATGACCAATTTGAGATTTCACAGAACCAATGGTGCACCACTGACCCTGGCCACCAAGGTCGCGATAAACTTCCTTAAGAGCTTTCAGCTCGATACCATCCCCAACCTTTGTCCCGGTGCCGTGACATTCCACGAGATCAACCGTAGCCGGAGAGATTCCAGCCTCACGGTAGGCATTGCGAAGGGCTTTGGTTTGACCTTTCGTGGAAGGAGCATAGATTGCCTTACCCTTACCATCGCTGGAACTGCCAATGCCGATGATCTTGGCGAAGATACGATCACCATCCCGTTCTGCATCACTGAGGCGCTTTAGAACCACAGCTCCTAAACCCTCGCCCAAAACAGTGCCATCGCCGTTAGCATCGAATGGCTTGGCGTGACCTCCTTTAGAAAGTGCGGGGGTCTTACTAAAACACATGTACATAAAGATATCGTTGAAGGTGTCCATTCCACCTGTAATAACCATATCTGCTCGCCTGCTCTGCAATTCCATCGCTGCAGTGCGAATCGCACTTAGGGAACTAGCACAGGCAGCATCGACCACTGAATTCGTACCGCCCAAATCAAATCGATTGGCGATGCGACCAGCGACGACATTGCCAAGCAAGCCGGGAAATGACGCTTCTTGCCAGGGGACGTACGAATCTGAAACTTCATCGACGATACTTTGGGCTTGGTCTTCGCTCAGGCCTGCTCCTAGCAAGGCCTTCTTCCAAATAGGATGTCCTAACCTAGCTCCCAAAGGCACCACAAGCTCCAAAGTCCCCGTAACACCGAGGATACAACTGGTCCGTTCTCGATCGAAATCCTGATCTGGCCCATAGCCAGCACTTTCCAAAGCCTTTTCAGCCACTACCATTCCGAGTAGCTGAGTGGTATCAGTCGCCTCAATAGCTTGGGGCGAAATTCCATAACGTAGTGGATCGAATTTGTGGGGCCTTAAGAAGCCACCGGTCCGCCCATAGGTTTGGTCCGGTGCTTTGGGATCTTGATTATAGTAATCGTCTGGGTTCCAATGGGTGTAAGGAATCTCTCGGATGGCATCGCGACCGTTCTTAATCAAGCTCCAGTATTCTTCGAGGGAATCGCTTTCCGGAAATAGACAGCCTATACCAACAACAGCTAACGGTTCGTGCAACTCAGACATTCTATCCTTCCCGTAGTATTTGTTTTATCTTTTCCTCTGGCAATGGTTGATCGACGTCCGAACTCAACTGCATGGTATCAAATCCTTGTGATCGAAGAATCTGCAAGCGATGCAGCGCCAGGGCACCTAGCACAAGGTTTCGAGCTACCAGGGGCGCTTTCCTCTGCGCTGGCTGAGCCAAATAGGTTCCTGCCGTCCAGCGGTTGAAGGCTCCCATCGCCGGACCACACCAGACTTGGTAGTCCATCTCGCGCCCATCAAGACCTTCATTCGCCCACTTCGACGCCTGGCCAAGATACCAGCGGAATATCAGCGCCATCTTAAGCTTGGGTCGATCTTCGCATCGCTCAAGCTTCTCTGGGTCACGAGCCCGAAAGAAGGCCTGTGTCTCGCTCCAAACCTGGTCGATCGATTGCCGAAAGATCTGGGACTCTAGCATAGCCAAATCATTCGGGGCTAGATCTTCTATGGAATTATGTGTCTTGTAAAGTTCATAAAGTTTGCGCGCCCTCATCGGAAACATCGTGCCTTTTTTAAGCACCTGCACTTGGACACCCATCTCGAACATATCCGCGGCCGGTGCCATCACGACATCTGCCTGGGACACCTGACTTAGAAGCGCCTTTACTTTCGGACTGGTTCCAGCTTCAAGGCAGGCTTGATGGATACTACCGCCCATCACATATGCCGCACCCATGGCAAATGCAGCAGCCACAGAGGATGGGGTCGCCATCCCACCCGCTAAACCGAGCATCAGCGGTTCATGGTATTCATGTATCGCCTGCATCTTGTCCCTTAGTGCCTTAAAAGTCGGAAAAAGGGTCAATGCAGGCCGGTTATCCGTGTGCCCTCCCGAATCAGCTTCTGCTGTAACGTAAGACGCCACTGGCATAAACTGCGCAAGGTGGGCTTCCTCAGCCGAGATATAGCCATCCTCATAAAGTCGGCGAAGCATGTCAACGGGTGGTGGTGAAAAGAATTTTTCTGCTAGTTCAACCCGAGACGCCTTGGCAATCACTCGATGAGGAGCAACGATCTTGCCATCTTGCTCACGGCGGATGCCTTTAACTCGGTAATAGATCAGAGGATACGTCAGCGACATAAACGCTGAGGCCTCGACAACAGCGACGTTTTTGCGAATGAGCAGATCGACTAAATCTTGCTCCCATTGGGGCTCTGAGGGTGCATGGATCAGATTCACACCAAAAGCCCTGTGACCGATTCGATTTTGCAAACGATCGATTGCTGCTTCGATTCGCGGGATACCTAACCCAGCAGCTCCGTAAATCCCTAGCATGCGGTGATCAGCCATAGCTGCCACCAAATCTTCGCTTGCGATACCATTCGCCATAGCACCAGCTACGTATGGAAGGCTTAGCCCAAATGCTTCACAAAACCGCGGATCTCCTAGAGAGGTTAAAGGAGTTGCAGGAAGCAGATACTCTTTACCAGCGTGCTTAAGATAGTGTTGGTTTTCGTAGTCCCAAATAAGAGACGTGAGTTCTGGCTCACTGTTCATACCCTCTCCTATCGCTTGTTCGAAAAGCTATAGCCAAAATCGCAACAAGTTTGCACAGAAACTCGTTAGAATCCACATATCTTTTGATGCTTAGTTCGGGAACAAGGTTAGCATGACAAGTTTTACAGGAGAAGACAAAAAAAATGCCAAATGTTTTTAGTGGTTTTCCCAGTTGGTTAAAGCTTGTAGCTATAAGGCTCCACCATCTGAATTATTGCCCCTTAGAAGATTCTGCCCCGCAGTAATTTTTTAGTGCAAGGCCTTAGAATTCCATGAAACAACGGGCTAGCTGAACCGGTAGTTAATTAGTGTCGATACGAGAGAGACACGCCCTAGTGGAGAAACTTCATGTTGCGAAAAGCTTTGTTAGCCATTTTAGGCGTCGCTACCTTTGGCCTGAGTTCCTGTCATCAACTGGAAATTCAGAGTAGCCAAAGCGAGTCATCAGAGCCCAGCGAAGCCAGCGCCGAGGACAGTCCCGTGGTTAGCGAGCCAGTTTCGGTAGGAGGCGCCTTCCTTATCGACTGTGGCCCAGACGACGCGCCAGGGGAGGAGCTGATCATTGGCTGTCGATCCTTAGCTCCTGAACGAGCCCTTCAAGCTGACTTGATTGAGGCAAGCTACGAGGATCAAAATGGTGTCTTGAACAAGGTTGCTAGCATACCCAGCCGCAATCGCTTTTGGCAGTTGAGCTTCTTATTACCCCAAGGAGCGCGCCGATTTAATATTGCGTCGTTGTCACCAGAAGATGGCACTACCGAAGGCCTTTTCACAGAAGAGATTCCAGCTATTATCAACCAATCATTTATCGAAGCAAGCTGCATAGCGGAAGATCCACGACCTTGCTTCACTAGCCTTGCGGCATGGCAAAGCAATTGGGGTGGGCTTAATTTTGGCAATTGCCCTCTCGGAGACCTTGTATGTTTAGAGCGACCAGCTTTGGTACAGATTCGCGGGCCATGGGAAACCGCTGATCGCAGTCCGTTGACCATCGATGGCTGGCAGACCAATCAGCAATTCAATATTCGAATCCAAGCGACCGGCGAAGCGAGGCATGATGGTTTTCGCAAAGAAAGAGCCTACTTGATGAGTCCTGAGACTGGCCATGGCATTGTTATACTCACACCTTACACTGTCATCGATGGTCTCAGCTTTGGCCAGTTTGAAGGCGACTCACGGGAAGGGATTCGCATTGCTGCCACCGGAGTTACCATAGGCAACGTTCTTATGTTCGGCATGTCTGGGGCTCACCAAGACGGAATATATGTTAACGGGAGCAACATCGTTACCCACATATACAACAGCATTTTTTACGGCATGGGTCGCAGTGGAATCATGGTCCAAGGCTTTCCAAACCCTGTGGAAAACACTCGCGTCATCGTGAGCAATGTAACTGCCATTCAAACATGTAATTCAGAAGTCACCCGCACGGGGGCTTTCGCCGGGCGATTCTCTGCCATTGGTATGGACAATGCCTTTACTTATCCAGGCTCGGAGCTGGTGATTCTAAACTCCATCGGCGATACGGCTGCTGGCTGCACTGGGTTTAGCTTTGCGACCACCGACAGCCCGAGTTCGAACTTTAATCTTGCCACGGACGGGACTGCTCCTGGGCCCAATAGCTCAAGCAATCTGGTTCTCAGCGACCGTAGCAACCCTTCGGCAGAAGCAGGCATCACCTTCGAAAGTTTGGAGCCTGGTCAGGAAAATCTACACCTTGTTTCTGGTAGTGAGAAGGTCGGCAGTGATGCCACTAGCTTCTTCGCTGACAGCTCTCTAAAGCCAATTCAACTTATGAGTCAATGGGTCATCGGAGCATCACCCTAGGAACAGGGTGCCACAAGACCTGCAAGCGTCACATTTTTCTATGGCGCAATTCTTTTTTCTACTGCTAACATCTCTGTGTAATTTGAGCGACAGAGTTTCACCCACCCAAGAACTCGTGTGCCTTTTCGTAGGAGTCAGCAAGCTCGTAGCCATATCGCCCGACACACGCTAATTTTGCCACCACCGTGCGGCAAAGTCTTGCGTCTGCCAAGAGCGAATGCTATCCCCTTTTGGAAATTGCCGCGCGTGATTGATTTTGTAAATTAATTGGGAAGCTAGATGAAGTATTCGAATGTTTTTCTCAGTGCCATTGGATACCAACTCCCAGACATAGTCGTTTCGACTAAGGAGTTGGAGGAGCGCATTGCTCCTGTCTACCAAGCGCTTAAGATTCCTATGGGCCAACTTGAGTTTCTGACGGGGATCAAGGAGCGGCGCTGGTGGCCTAAGAATTTTGTCATTTCTGATGGGGCTAGCAAGGCTGCTGAGAAAGCGTTACAGAAGGCTGGGCTAACGGGCGACGACGTGGATATCCTCGTCTATGCAGGGGTTTGTCGCGATTATATTGAGCCTGCGACAGCCTGTAAGATCGCTTACGACCTCGGCGTTAAGGAGGGAGCCTCCGTCTACGATATCAGCAACGCCTGCCTCGGCACCCTCAACGGACTTGTGGATGTCGCAAACCGCATCGAACTTGGCCAGGCCGATGTCGGTGTGGTGGTATCATGTGAGTCAGCGCGGGACATTAACGAAGATACCATCACCAAGCTTCTCGACAATAGAGATATCGAAGTATTCAAGAAGTCTCTCGCGACTTTGACTGGCGGCTCGGGGGCTGTTGCCTTGGTATTAACCAGCCAAAGAAAATCCGAAGTCTGCCAACATCGTATTTTAGGGGGCGTCACCCGTGCCGATAGCCAGTATCACGATCTTTGTCGCTGGGGAATGCGTCGCCTAAAAGATAGCTTGTTTGAGCAGTTCTTAACCACCGATGCCGTCAGCGTCATGAAGCATGGGGTCCAGTTAGGAATTCGCACTTGGCAAGCACTTCTGGCTGAACTTAAATGGGCCCAAGACACCATCGATCGCACCATATCCCACCAAGTAGGTCGCAGTCATCGTGCCAGCATTCTGAAAGCACTAGGATTGCAAGAATCTATGGACTTTCCAACATACCAAGTTTTGGGTAATATGGGCACAGTTTCCCTACCGCTATCTGCCGCCATCGCTGATGAGAAAGGCTTTCTTAAAGCTGGTAATAAGGTTGGTTTCTTAGGAATCGGTAGCGGTCTCAACTGCATGATGTTGGGGGTAGAATGGTAGTCGACCAAAACCTGTATCCATTTAAAAATAATTATATGAATCTAGGCAAACATCGTTATCACTACATCGATGAAGGCCAAGGTGAACCCATGCTCATGGTGCATGGCAACCCTACCTGGTCGTTTTACTATCGCCATTTAGCGAGAGAGTTTAGCAAAACCCACCGTGTTGTCGTTCCAGATCATATCGGCTGTGGTCTATCGGACAAGCCAAACGATGAGGACTACTTCTACACTCTCGAACAGAGGGTGCAGGATCTAGAGCAACTGGTATTAGAACTCGACCTTAGAAACATCACCTTGGTGGTTCACGATTGGGGCGGCATGATCGGTATGACCTTTGCCACTCGCAATGCCGATCGCATCAAAAAAATCGTCTTGTTTAATACAGCTGCTTTTCAAAACCCCAAAGGGGGCAAACTGCCCTGGACCATTTCAATCTGTCGAAACCGCGCTGTCGGGCCTTTTTTGGTTCGCGGCTTAAATGCCTTCAGTATTGGCGCGTCAGTAAAATGTTTTACTCGCAAAAAGTTGCCTCGATCGGAGCGCGATGCCTATCTGGCTCCATACAACAACTGGCACAATCGTCGCGCTGTCCTACGCTTTGTGCAGGATATTCCACTGGGGCCCGAGGACGACTCCTGGTCCGTCTTGGCTGAGGTTGAGGATAAGCTTTCCGTTTTCAATAAAACTCCCGTTTTAATTATATGGGGTGGCAAGGATTTCGTATTTGACGACGATTTCCTTGCGGCATGGGAGAGCTACTACCCCCATGCTGAAGTTCACCGGCTCAACGACGCCGGGCATTATGTGGCTGACGATGCCCATGGTGACGTTATTCCCATCATGCATCAGTTTATGACTAAACACGGATAGGATCAGAGATGCGCGCAAATATCGCCTCATACCTTCCGGCCATGGCCCAGAAGGTTCCCTATCAACGTGCCATCGTCATCACCGATGGACGTGATAATCATGATCGCATGATCTATAGGCACATGACCTATCAAGAGCTGGATGCTGCTAGCACCAACATGGCTCGCGGTCTCTTGCTTTCAGGCTTCAAGAAAGGTGATCGAGCCGCCTTAATGGTGCCACCCTCATTTGAGCTATTTGTCACGACATTCGGTTTGTTTAAAGCCGGAATCGTACCCGTATTTATCGATCCAGGCTTGGGAGTAAAAAACCTTAAGGCCTGTCTTAGCCGAGCTCAGGTGCAACATTTCATAGGTATTCCCAAGGCTCACATAGCCCGAACTGTTCTGGGCTGGAATCGGGGTCAGTGGCGGGAAATGGTAACGATAGGCACCCCACACCTTTGGGGCAAGCATAACTTCGAAGCCCTACTTGACTTAGGCAAAGGCTCAACTCACGAAATTGCGCCAACTAGCTCGGATGATACTGCAGCAGTGCTATTCACCAGCGGCAGCACAGGCACCCCAAAAGGGGCAGTCTATAGCCATAAGAACTTTTGTACCCAGATTGAAATGCTAAAGCAGGCGTTTGACATCAAGCCTGGAGAGATTGATCTTTGCACCTTTCCACTTTTTGCACTGTTCGCACCCGCCCTCGGTATGACAGCGGTGATTCCTGAAATGGACTTCACGAGACCGGCTGCGGTGAACCCCAGCAATATCTTCAAAGCCATTGAAACTTTCGGTGTACAGAATATGTTTGGTTCACCAGCTTTGATCAAGCGTGTGGGTGAAGCAGCTGTTGCTCAAGGACGCCAGTTTCCAACCCTTAAGCGAGTTATCTCCGCAGGGGCACCGGTGTCCGCCAGTGTGATTGAAACCATCAGCAAGTGCTTAAACCCGAAAGCAAGGGTCTTTACACCCTACGGTGCGACGGAATCATTGCCAGTAGCGATCGCTGATAGTCAACTGATTCTAGGCGAAACCGAAGGTAAGACACGCAATGGGGCGGGAGTTTGTGTCGGTATCCCCGTAGAGGGTGTCGATGTCAAAATCATCAAGACCAGTGATGAGGTTATTTCTAAGTGGTCCGACGACTTGGTTTTACCACAAGGAGATATTGGCGAAATCTGCGTCTCCGGCGATCAGGTGACCCAAGCCTACTACAATCAGGATCAGGCTACCCGCCTCGCCAAGATACCGAAGTCTGATGGTTCTGGTTTCTACCACCGCATGGGCGATCTCGGATATCTTGATGGCAACGGCCGCTTATGGTTTTGTGGTCGCAAGTCACACCGGGTTGTATTAGCGTCTCGCAAGACCATCTACACAGTTCCTGGGGAGTCCATTATCAACGCCCACAAAGAAGTGATGCGTTCTGCGATTGTTGGTGTTGGAGCTGGTTCTAAGCGTCGCCCCGTGCTCTGCATTCAAGCCCGAAAGCATCTTTCGCAGCCAGAGCTAGAGAAGCTTCGCCAGCAGATTAGCGAAATTTGCCCGGCACATCCGGAAACTCAGGATCTGAAAGAGGTTTTATTCCATAAAGATTTTCCTGTGGACATCAGACACAATTCAAAGATTTTTCGAGAAAAACTGTCCAGCTGGGCGGAAGGAAAGTTACGATGAGAGTTCTTGTTACTGGTGGCGGCGGTTTTCTGGGGCGTGCCATTATTCGCCAACTCCTCAAGGCTGGCCATGAGGTTTCCACGATCAACCGTAGCCAGTATCCAGATCTCGAAGCCACGGGAGTTCAGTGCTTTCAAGGAGACATTGCAGACTGGAAAGATGTGACCCAAGCCGTTGCAGGTGTGGACGCAGTGATTCACACGGCGGCTAAGGCTGGCATGTGGGGGCCATACGACGATTACTTCAAGGCCAATGTCACGGGAACCCAGAATATCATTCGAGCTTGTCAGGAGTTCGATGTTCAGCGACTGGTCTACACCAGTTCACCTAGCGTTGTTTTCGGCGGCGACAATCAGGAAGGAGTCGATGAGACAGCTCCTTATCCCAAACACTATCTAGCTCACTACCCCAGAACCAAGGCAATGGCTGAGCGACTGGTGCTGAATGCCAAAAGCCCAAAGCTGTCAGTAGTCTCATTAAGACCTCATCTCATTTGGGGACCTGGCGATAATCACTTGGCCCCTCGCCTGATCCAACGGCAAAGGCAGAAGCGGCTGCGATTTATAGGTAAGATGAGTGGCAAGGTGGACGCTGTTTATGTGGAAAATGCTGCTTACGCACACTGCCTAGCCCTCGAACGGCTAGAGCCAGATGCACCAATCAATGGCCAATCCTATTTTATTACCAATCATGAACCATGGCCCACCGAGAAACTGATCAATACGATTCTTTTTTCAGCAGGTGTGGAGCCAGTAACAAAACGAGTGCCTCGTCAGCTTGCTATTGGCGCTGGATTGCTGTTGGAATATATCTATACCTTTTTCAAGATCAAAGCTGAGCCTCCGATGACTCGATTTGTGGCAAAACAGCTTTCCACCTCCCATTGGTTTGATACTAAAGCAGCAGTGGAAGAACTGGGTTACGAACCTCCCTACTCTATGAACGATGGGTTTGCCAGGCTTCGTGAGCATTATAAGTCCCAAGGGATCAAAGCCTAGGCACAAAGTTTAAAATCGAAATCGCTCTCCTGACATGCTATGATGCCAAGTAAGACACTTAGCAAAAATCTACTATACGAGAGCCAATATGAAGGACTTACTAGAAAGTCAAATTGTTGATTTCAGCAGTATCTTGAGTTTCGAACTGAGATCTTCACTCAACGTGATTCTCAATGGCATCAATCTCCTTATCGAAGAACAACACGCCCAAGTGAAAGACAACCTTTCCACCATTTCTATGGTGAAGGCAAGTGCTGAGAACTTACTTGCCCTTACAAATCTACTGACACTTCTCAAGCCAAGAGATGATTTCCACTACGAAGATATCGATCTCCCCAGCTTCGCCTCGTCCATCAAGAATATCATGGGCCCGTCCATCGAAGAAAAAAGAATTAACTTCAGCATCTCGGCTCAGGATAAAGTAATTAGATTTGAAAAACAGATGTTGCATACGATACTGATCAGCCTCCTTTCAAGCCGTATCAAAGCATGCAGTAAAGAATGCTCGCTGGAGTGTAAGATAGCACTCGCCGAAGATGGTATCGTGATCCAAACCAAAGACAACGGCAGAATGCTATCGAATCTAGGTATCATCGATAGTTCAGGATCACTGTTCAGAAACCAGAGCAAGACTTACAACATTGGAGAGCTAGAAATCCTTTTAGCCGCTTCGCTCATTCGACGAATTTACGCTAGCATGGAGGCACTGCAATCGTCTTCAGAGCTACACCTCACGGTGAAAATACCTTTGTCCTTGAATGATACCGAGGATCCATCCAATTCCGACTTTCGCTACTTAATTGTCGATGATGACCCCGACCTCGTGTCTTATACCAAGATGATCTTAGAGGCTTTAAGACCAGGTGCCCACATCAAAACTGCAAGCAATGGGACTGATGCGGTCAAGGTTCTGGAAACATTTGAACCGGATTTCATCTTTACAGATCTGATCATGCCCAATGGTGACGGCTTCGATCTGATTCGCAATATTTCTGGCAAAGGTATCAAAATTATTGCGATCTCAGGGCTTGGCGATGAAGGAGTTCGTCAGCGGGTGGAAAGCGTACTAGGGATTACATATCTCGAAAAGCCTTTCACTTTCGAATGTGTACGGAAGATTATCGAGAAGGAGTAATACAACGCTGGCTACCGAAGTGGGTAGCCAGCGTTTGGATCTTAAAAGTCCTTAGTCTCTCGAATTGAAGAAACGAAGTACATACCAGAATAACAGAGCAACCGATGCGAAAAGCTGTAATGCAGCCGCAACATAGTCATCCTCACTGTAGTGGTGGATGATGTTGCTCGTATCATAAAGAATGGCAGCACCAGCAAAGAGAATCATTCCCACAGTGAAATAAACACCAAGGGATAGACCAAACAATACGCTGCAGACGATCAAGATCAGGGCACCGACTCCGGCAAACATCAAAAATTTACCGAGCCAAGAAAAATCCGCACGGGTTGCAAAAGCAATGGCGGTAAGGCCAGCAAAACCTAAGAGAGTCGCAGTTGCCGCACTCTCAATAGCTCCACCGCCAGTTTTATATTCCGCGATATAAAGTAATGGCACAAATATGATCGCCTCAAAAAATACATAAAGGCTTAGGCCAAAGTACTGACTAGCTTTCGAGCGAGACCCCTGTGCAAAGCGGGTCGCTATCCAGCTTGAGACCATAAATGCGCCCAGAATAATAAGCCAGTTCATACCCGTCATGAATGCCATAATTTGGTCGGCAATCCCTGTTTTAAAGAGGAATGCTTCGATCCCAGTAAACATGAGAATCGCTAGAAATACATGAAAATATGTCTTACGAATAAATGAATCGCGGGTGTTCGCGTGACTTGCCGCAACAGGTGTCGATTGATAGTGCATAGATACGATCTCCTAAAGGAATAATTCGAGCGTCTTGAGGGCCCCTGGGCCTAATAAGCAATGACCATTCCAGCCTCTAACCCTGCCAAGTTACTTGGTAGGTGGCAAAAACTGTACTGGCTATCGACAGATCTACAACTCGATTATTGCATCAGATGCAAAGCAGTTTGCATTTAGGAGAGCAAAGCTAGCGAAAAAGATACCTCTAGCTGGATGCTAGAGGTGGAAAAATCTATTAAAATGCTTTCTTGAGAAAGGTTTGCAGCTGCTCCCAAGACTTCTTATCAGCCTCTTCCTGATAGGCTAAAGGTAAGTCGAAGGCCTTACCCTTCTTGGTGGCCTCAGGGTTTGTGAAACCGTGCTTCGCACCTGGGTAGTTGACAAACTTCAAAGTAGCGTCGGCCTTCTCCATTTCAGCCTTAAGGTTCTTGATATCTTCGTCCTTCACCATAGGATCAGCTGCGCCATTAAACACAGCGACCTTAGCCTTGATCACACCTTTCTTCGCAGGAGTTTGGGTCGCTAATGAACCATGAAAGCTTGCCACTGCATCAAGATCAAAGCCTTGACGGGCTGCGTGAAGAACGACCCCGCCACCAAAACAGTATCCAATAGCTGCCATTTTCTCGGAGCTAGTCTTATCTAGCTTCTTCGCATAGTCCATAGCCATCTTAAACTTCTTTTCCGCACCTGCCATATTTTTCATGGTCGCCATCATAAATTTCTGGGCATCTTTGGGGTGTTCAGCGACAGTACGATCGCCGTACATATCAACAGCCATGGCCACATACCCTAGCTTAGCGAGCATCTCAGCACGCTTGCGGGGATAATCCGTTTGGCCCCACCACTCGTGAACCACCAATACCACAGGTGCATCGCTAACGTTCTTTGGGTGAGCGAGATAGCCAATCAGCTTCTTGCCTTCGAACTCACCGTAGACAACTTCCTTCGTCATAATGTCATCAGAAGACGCCATCTCCTCGGCCGAGGATGTGGCACTCTTATCTGTACTTGTACAGCTTAAAGATAAAAACAAGCTAGCCGCTACCAGACCCATCAAAATTCTGCGCATGATCGACTCCTAAAATTAAAATTCCTGGGAGCCTCCTATGATAGCGGGCGATTCTAAAAAAACTAGTCCCGATTTTTCGGCGCAAAAAATTATGGTGGCTACGAGCACCAAGGCCCAGTAGCCACCATTCCCCCCAATAAAAACCCTCAATCACCATCAGGTGATGATTAGTAACAGATTATAGCTTCTCTTCGACCAACTGGCTTGCCATCACAACGAAGAAACCTTTGCAAAGCGATTGCAAGAGCAACAACTGTCTAGAAATTTGCCATACCACTGGAATCATAAAGAAATTCAAACATATGATATCAAAGATTTTTTTCACCTAAGGGAGCAAACAATGGCTAGCAACCTAGGGCAAGCATGCCTCATCTAGGCAACTTACACCGCTGGCATGGCGATTGCTTTGCATTGATTAAGTTCATAAGGAGAGCAATCGTGCTGAGGCTATTAACCATCATAACCCTAATTGGAAGCACTGCAAGTAGCTGCCAAGACAACGGTTCCGAGTCTACAGACGGTAGTCAAACAGCAAGTGTTACTATTGGTAAGTTTGTTCCTCCCGAAGGCTCTCAAGCCTGGGCTACGATGAACACTGATATATTTCGTATGGAAGAGACCGCGGAAGAACTCGCTGAGTCTTTGACTTTAAGTACAGATAGCTTCACGGAAACCGAGTCCGCTGCCAGCGTGGATGTCATCCTTGCTTATGGATTCTATCGACTCGAACTTACTTACCTTGACGAGAGTGGCCAAGAGCTTTATCGCAATTGCCGCCCCAATGAAACTCAGCGAATCGATGGCCCTAAGATCGTGCTTGATATTCTCTTATGCAATGCCAGCGGAGCTCCTGTTGGCAATATTAATGAGGCCTTTGGGATTGAGATTGAAACCGAAGTTCAAGCGAGTGATGCACAACTGGCCAAAGCGTTTGATCTCGCTTTAGAAGGATATCAAAAGCATTGTCAAGTTTGCCATGGTGACGAGCGAACGGAAAAAAATGTCACTCTGATCGAAGCCGTCAAGTTTAGTGCTAAAGAGCCTTACACATTACGGACTCTATCTGTGGATGCCATCGTTGATGGCCGAATGCCAAAGAACCCAGTAGCGAGCTGGGAAGCAGATCAAGAATCGTTTCTTAGTGCACTCCGCTGCCTTGAGAAACCTATAAAAGAAATATGCGAAACCATGGAGTAGTTGTTGCTTCTGAGTTCCTTTTGTTCCCTATTGTTGTGGTTATGTCCCCTGATGATTTGATGAAAGAGCTTCTGTGACACAGAAGCTCTTTTTTCGTCTTACAATCTTCCCATCAACTACGGATCGTTCCAGGCGTCTCAAGAATGACCTTTTTGATTGCCTTATAATACTTCACATAGCCGGTGCAACGGCAAACATGCTCACCTAAACTGCGCTCCATAGCATCGTCCAGCTCGGCTAAAGTCACTGGCTTGCGCTTAAGATTATCGATCAGTAGTGTGGCCCCCATCAGGAAGCCTGATGTGGAGAACCCACACTGAAACGAGTACTCCTCAAGAAAGGCTTTTTGGAGCTTATTAGGTTCACCATTTTCTGACAAACCTTCTACTGTGGTTACCTTTGTGCCAGCGAGTCCTGCCAAGGGGGTGATGCACGCCTGAACCCTCTCTAAGCCCTCGCCACCCTCGCGCTTGACGGCTACGGTACAGGCCTTACAAACTCCCATGCCGCAGCAAACTTTAGTACCAGTAAGACCCATATTCTCATGGAGATAATCCGCTAGCGTTCGCTGTGGTGCTACGTTAGCTGAAACTTTCTTTTCGTTGATTGTCACTTCGACACTTACTTTTCCGCTCATGATAAGGCCTCCAAAATTTTCTTAGGCTGCAAAGGCAATTGTCTGAATCGTTTTCCGGTCGCGTGAGCAACAGCATTGACAATGGCAGGCGGCACTGCATTCAAGACAACCTCTGCCATACCCTTTGGAGGATCTTGGTTTGGAACATTCACTATATTAAATTTAACCCGCTCTAAAGCGCAGTCTCTGGCCCTGGGAACCCTGTAGCGGTGGAGGTTCCAGGCACCCTGGCCGGGGCCTCCCTCATGGGCAGGAGAATCTTCAAACAAGGTTTGGCCAATGCCCATGGCCCAGGCGCCTTGCATCTGTCCCTCGACAATATCAAGGTTGGTAACTCTACCACAGTCTAGGAACGTTTCACCGCCAAGCACTTTTACCTGCCCTGACTTGCGGTTCACTTCCACAGCCGCGACAGCCACATAAGGGGTGTATAGGTCGGCCCCCTTATCAAAATGGCTCATAGGAGGGTACTGCACTTGACTACGGGTCAGAACCTGGAAATCCTCTTGCTTGCCATGACGGAGTGCCAAAGCATCAGCTTTGAGCACCTGTTTCTTGCCAGCGATCTCAAACCCAGCGCTTGTCCATCCAGCCCGGTAGTAGGTATGAACCATTGCACCAGTCACATACCCTTCCTTGTGAGCTTGGGCTGCTAGAGTTTTCAGAGGAATGCTAACCTGGCCCGGATAAGAAAGAGCACCATCGTCCCAACGAACTAAAGCCTTGTTCCAGGGCAGATCTTCCGAAGATTGTTGCCAGATGGAAAGTGCGGCGGGCCATAGACCATGCTCCAAAAGAACATCTGCTGCCTGAATCGCCGCATGCCGCATCTGGTAGGCACCAGCACTAGCAGCTGTGGACATAGCTTTGAAAGGAACCCAACGAGGATCCTGAGCGAATTCATCCTGCTCTTTCTGATTCTTAGCTCTCTTGCTATAAAGATTTAGAGCTTCAAACTCACTCGTAACTCCCATCTTGATCTGGTCAGCATGACGACCGAGAACACTAGTCAATGCCTGAGGCAAGGTTGTTGCTGTGCCGTTACCCATATCAACTGAGTTGGTATGCATCCTTAGCTTGCCATCTGCATCAATCATCACCGTTGCAAGACATGTATCGCCAGGATTTTTGCCATAGCTTTTCACAGCTAAGGCTACTCCAACGCCGTAGAGGGTATCTCCTTGGGAGCGCTTTTTCTTTTCAGCCTCGCGATTTCGCCAAAGTGCAGTTTGCTGAGCTTTTTTAAGGAGCAAATCAGAATTGATTCTAAACAGTGGGACCGTTCCCGTGTGCACCGCTTGTGGGTCGGTTATAATATTCTTCATTCGCAGCTCAATGGGATCCATCTTTAAGGCTGCCGCTGCCTCATCAACCAGGCACTCCATAGCAAAAGCTGCTTGCAGACTTCCAAACCCTCGCATCGATCCAGCAGGAACGCCGATACTTGGTTTAGCTTTAGAGTCAACCCAGGACCTAGGAAAGGCATAGCCAGAAGATGCATTACGGCCTCCTACATTCTGAACTGCAAAGCTATAGTTGTTATGGCCACCGCCATCAAGGGTCATGTTCGTATGAAAGCCTTGAAATAGCCCATCTTGATCCACCGCTAGCTTCGTATCAATCTGAGCACCATGACGTTTAAGCCCTGCTTGAAATTGATCAAAGCGAGAATGAACAATCCGAATTGACTTTCCTGGATTAAATACCGCTGCCAAGCATAGATAGAGAGGAAACTCAGAATGATCGCGCCCCCCAAAGCCCCCACCGGGATAACAGCAGTTGATGACGATACGATCGATCTTAATACCCTTTGCCTTAGCAAGCATTTTCAAGCAACCCTCAGCATCGTCAAGAGGGGATTGGGTACCCAATGTCATGTGCAGTTCACGGCTTTGTGGATCAAACCAGGACAAACCGCACTCGGCTTCCATGAAAACAGGGTCAACGCTTTGGGTTCCAAACTGGCCTTCGACAATGTTCCAATCGTTCTCCTGAAAGTCTTGCTTGATCTTTTCGACAAAGAAACTTGCCCGAGCGTTATTCGAACCGCTGACGTTTGGCGACTGCCAAGGGGGCCGAAAGCTACCGTCTTTTGCATAAGAGAATAATTCCTTACCGTTAGGACCGGTGTACCTGACGATGCGGCTTGTGCCATAGGCTTTGCCCTCTTGAGGCTGAACAGCCTTGCCGTACTTCACAAAACCCGAGATATTGATCAGCTGAGATCGAGCATCTAAAAAGCGCTCAACATCATCAAAATAGGCGATACTGATTGGCTGGCCTAGGAACTGAGCTGGCGCTCCTTTTTTCGCCATGATGCTGGATGAGAAAAAACCATCTGGCTTAATACCTGCGCTTTCAAGGTCTGATGCACTTAGCGTTTGGCTGACCCCTAGCTGTTTTAGTTTACGAGTGTCTATTCCCTCAAAAGTTCGTTCAGCATCGCTGGCTCTCAAGATAACAGCTCGGGTCTCGCTTAGAGGCCAGCCAGTCAGATCCTTCGGCCTAATATCGATTGCATATATCTTTTGCCCTGTGACCTTGGCCATACCATCGTAGCGATACGGGACTTTTTCGAGATCCTCCTCCCAGCCTTTCGGGGCGGAAGTCGGTTGGCCCAGTGACTGGTTTGGCTCACCTGCCTTAGCCAGATCTGTCCCTAGAAAATTCACCAACACCGCCGTAGTGCCGATCTTAGTTGTGCCGCGAACAAATTCCCGGCGGCTCACTTTGGAGTACGAGTCTTGCTGCACCTTAGTCTCCTTCCCATACAGTCATAGTTGGCAAGCCTCTCGGCCGCTCCCTGAGGGTACAACTTCCCAATTGACAGACGCCAAAAGAGCCTTCAAGGAAAAGCCAAAGAGGCCAGGGACACGAATGTCCAACCCAATCCCATCTTCTACACACTGAGGCTTGCCACGGGCAAAGCCCGACAAGCCCCAATAAGTCAATGAATTCGCGAAATTGATAAACTCTAGAATTGTTCTGCTAGAAAAAAATCGATGATGTGCCGTGGTATTTTGCCTGTATTGTTGGAGCATTGTCACGCCACCATCCTCAAAAAAAACCGAGTGAATTTCATTCAGTAAAATGGAGGAGGTTTTGGATGACTGAGTGTCACCTTCCCTGCCAAATTTAGGAGTTCGCCGGCAAGGAGTAAAAACCAACAAAAGCAGAATTCATGTAGATGATGTTGGTAGTTTGGTCAAGTTTCGATTTATAAACTTATAAAAAGTATTCATCAAAGGCCACCCCCAAATAAGCTTTTGCCTGGGCTGATACACGTTCTTTTTTGAAGCTTAGACTAGAGTCCCCCCACTTTGGCGGTAGAAACGGGTACTTTCTTTGAAGCGTGTGGGAGTCCCAATGATTAGACTTCAGCACTGGTTTTATAACTTTAATGAAAGCTAAAAATGGTGATGATAGAAGTGTTGCTATGAGTGATGCTTTAAAACATCATCTTCAGGTCCTATCTGCTAGCAGAAGGCAACCAAGCAATCCCAAGGGATATGTTTTTTTACTCTAAGGGATTGTTGCTATCACCGTGGCAGGTGGATAAAGGGCTTGATAAGTTGAACAAGCAGCATCCTGAGTTGAAAAGGTTTCGGTGTCATGACTTGAGGCGCTCCTTTGCTTACCTTCTTGAAGAAAGGAGGCTCCATGTACGCTCTTCAGGCAGTTCTTGGACATAAGCAAATTTCAATGACGATACAGACTTATGGGAATCTTAAAAGTCAAGATATAGAGAATGTATCGCCATTTGGTTTCTAGAGTTTTGACTTTAAAAAATCAGTTAATTCACTCTTGTAACTATCGATAAGAGTCGATCTATCTATAGTCTGACATGCAGTATCCACACGTTTCTGATTTATCTCGTCCCAATTCGATTCGCTAACAAATCCCTGGAGAGACTCAATGGCATTGATCGTGATGTCGAGATTGCCAGTCTCGAGCATCTCAGCAAGGATGGATAGGCTCTTTTGATCTTTCCTTAAATCAATCAGTTGTGCGCAACGCTCTTTCCACACATCCGGTCTTGATTTCCATTCTTTTTCCAAAGACAACCAATCTTTATCATCGAAGTCTTTTAGAAGGTCGGCAGCATAGATTGATTCTTCATCTCCCCAGTAGTCGACGTTATTTAAATTTTGGCCAAGAACTTTATCAAATTCTTTCCAATTCATTGTTTACTCCTATAATGGATCAAAACCTTCTAAAATGAAGCCTTTTGTACCTGTCGGGAATCCAGAGGTTACATTACCGCCTTCTTTGACTACAGCAACTTCTACTCCATCAACAACCTGCCTGTGATAAGTGGCCCCATCTCTTGCTCGTTTGGCTATCGGGTCAGATGCTGACGTATAACGAACTGAATTTGCAATCTTTTCATCTGTCCAATTATCGGGATAGAGCGTTGTCTTTTTATTCTTTGACACTACACCGTCGCCAAGGTCCTTTTTCACTCGGACAGTAGTTGTGCCATCTGCATTCCTTGATACCGTATCTACGATAGTAAATCTGCTATCGTCTACAATCCTAGGAGAGTGGACACCAGTTAGTTTCCTGGGGTCAGATGGATTGACTCCTCCAGTAAGTATCTTTGTCTCAAGATCTGGGGTGACGTCATTCCAACCCTTAGCAAGTTGAGCGACATCATCGGATTTTGTGAACCCAGAATTCTTAGCAGACTCAACAACTTCATCAACCACCTGCTCACAAGGCTTTTTACCAGAGGCATAAGCCGTATCTTCAATCAAGCCTAAGATTGAGTGTATAACATTACTGGGCCGACTCCAACTGCTGTCCACTAAGCAATCGCCTGCACCTTTTAGAATGCTGTCAGTAGTATCCTTGTCTATGCCCGATTTAGTCCAGTCTCCAGCCTTTCGAACTGCATCGTTATAATCATCGCCATTTTTAACGAGGTTATCAGCCTTACCTATTTTTCGAAGGACCTTGCTACCTTTGACGATATGATTAAACTTACTAAAGACGCCCCCACTCAATGCTCCCATAACGGCCATAGTGCGATCAAAGCCTTCTACCTTTTCACCCGTGACTAGGTTTTCACCAGCAATTGCCTGGTAAACATCATGAGCCCAACCCAAGCCGGGCACAAACCCAATGGCAGCGTCGGCTAGCCCTAGCGCTACCCCTGTATAAGCGTCCCCCTCATCGAGGTCCCCCTCGTTATAGGCTTCTTCTGCTAGATCGCTTGTCGCATCAGCTGCATCGAGCATAGTGTCGGCGCCTTTTTTCCGGTCGCCTTGATAGGACTTGGTGCGATCGCGGGCATATTCGATATACTCGCGAGTCGCGATAACTTTTTCGTCTTCAGGGGTCAGATCCGTGCAAGCTTTGAGTTTTAGGTAACAATCATCCCTCTCATCCTCTGGGGCATCGTCGCTTTCCGTGGGAGGATTCGGGTTAAACTCAGGAAGGCTTTTGTCGACCTCATTGATGGTCTCATTGTGACTTTCACCAGCCTGATTGACTTTCTCAGTAGTAGACTTTTCTCCGTGGTTGCCGTTTTCTGTGATGCTTTGACCTTTGTTTTTTAGGTCGTTGGCCAGATTTGAGATACTCGCTTCGTATTCCTTGACTTGATTAGCTAAGCTTGTTGCTCCACGAATCTTCGCTTCTATCTCTCGCTTCTTTCTTCGCGCTTCCCTCATCTTCTTCTGGGATTCGCCAGATATCAGCCCACCCAAACCTTTGATGCCTTCAGCTAGGTTTTTAATACCGTCACTTAGCGCTTTCTCTAGTCCTGACGGATCGCCACCGCCACCTCCCCCGCCCTGTGTTGGCGTTGTTGGGGGTGGTAGAGTTTCGCCACCACTGGTAGGACCACCAATCGTGCCAACATTCCCCCCACTTCCGGAATCATCTGGGATTTCATCAAAAGGGTTCGGCTCAATATCGCTGGGATCGAGCGCAGGAGGGCCTTCATCTGCTGGTGTGGGCTTTACTTCATAGTCGCCATTCTCATCAGTTTCCCAAGAAATATTGGTACAGTCTGTGTTCTTTGGGCAATTAGAATCTCCAACGGGATCTGGAATGGGAGCAGCCCCACAGCCAAAAGACATCAGTAAAATGATAAGGTTTAGTATATTAAGTGCTTTGGTATTCATAGTTTACTCCCCTATCGTCTGCTACAAGACTCGACTGAGTCTCGGTAGAGCTGTTCAAGTCGCGTCATCGTCGCAAGTGCCGTCGTCTCTTCAGCTGCCTCTAAGTGGCGCTCGATATCACGCACACACTCGCTTGAGTAACGATCCGCTTGCTGCATTCGCCGTTGGTTGATCAAAACTTGCCTATCTCTCTGTCCCCGCCAACCCGAGCTTTCCAGCCGATCAAGGTTTCTGGACAGGGTTGATTGCATAGCTTCCAACTTTTGTAAATACAAGCTACGGCTAGCTTCGGGAGCTCCTATCAACTTATTGATTTTACCTTCAAATCGATGCAATTTAGCGCCTAATAAGCGAAGCAACCTTAGGGGGCGCTCGTACTCAAGATACTTGAGGTGAAGATTACCTGCTAACCCCTTAGCGCTTTCTCCTTGCCACCAAGTGATCATTTCAGCTCCTAGATTATCGAGGCGAATGATATCAAGCAGCTGCTTTTGCACAGCTTCTAAATCTTCAAATGTAAGGTTTGCGTATTGCTCAACGAGGCGATCACGAACTTTGGTGAATACTTCCTCGACCAACTTGTTTCTCTTGGGGCGAAGCCTAACCACGTAGTCCCTAAGCTTGCCGATATTGGCAAGACTTGCTTTGATATCATCTTGAAAAACCGTCAGCAAAGAGACAACGTTGCTGTTCTCGCAGGACTCACTTTTAATATAGCCAATATGGGGGGCGTAGGTGCTGTCGAATTCTCTTAGCTGGATCTCAGCCTGATTTACGAGATAGAGAAACATCGACTCTCTTTGGCTTGTTTTTAGTAGACTATCAGCAAGGCTAGTCTGTCCGGCATCAATTTCAGCGAGTCGGTCTCGGATTGTACTTTTATCAAAGTCACTTGGATCGTAATCTTTAATAAATTGAATCAAATTTGATTCTATTAGCTTTTCAGATTCTATTATGCCGTCGAAGTTGTTGAAGATATTCATGTCATATACTGAAGCATCCTGCTCATTCGCATAGATTAGAAGTGGCAAGCTTGGCTTGCTTTTTTCCACCCAATGGCTCTTTGTGTCTTTGTAAATATCAGCAAGATAATTTGCACTTAAATAGCAGCTATGAATTTGGTCTAGTTGAGGAAGTTTCTTTTCCCTTAGATCCTTAATAAATTCCTGTAATTCTATTTCATTTTCTGGTGTTTCTAGCTCGATAGTATTTGCATGCGAAGTCAAGCCATGCAGGAGAAAAGCAAGCCCAAAGATCTTTTTTATCATATCTAACTCCTCAAGAGTACCCGCCTCAAAGAAGCCCCATGCCCCAACGAACAAGTCAGTAGTTCTTTACACTCAATCGTTGGATGCGCCACTTTAGTATTAGGCTTGATAGAAAAAGAGCCTAACGAATTGTCAGACTCTCGGAATTTAAAAATATAAACTTAGTTGTATGCCGGTGATAGAGTCCACTCAGTTTGAGTGTCGTTATCGCAGTTGCCGAAGACAACCTTATCACCATTTCCCCATCCTGTAGTACGAAGACAACGGCCGGATACTAGATCCTTAATTGCATAGCCACTACCCTGCTTAACTGCCGTGAGCTTACTAGCATCTAAACAGTTCACCTGTACAACACTCGACCCATTATCTTTCAAACATAGAGAAGAAAACAGTGACTCCAACTTAAACGAATCGTTATCATATCTAACTTTAAGATAGTTATTCGTCCATTCGCTATTTGTACTTGGGCAGTCCCACTGATGAAACGGCTGATACTCTTGGTATCCGTTGCTGTCTGAAAGATTGCTGATTTTAAGGTTCAAGCACTTATTGCTAGATTTGGACCTGAAGCTGAAGTCGCCGGCTGGTAGGATTGGTTCTACTGAAGAACCCGGGTTACTTTCACCGTCCATTCTTTCCAGCTTCCATTTCTGGCCCGACTTCTGACTATTACAGGTTTCAAAGACGACGTTATCTCCATCACCATAAGACACGCTTTCGGCACATTTTCCGTATTCGTCCTTGATAAGAAAGTCAGAACCAACCTTCTCTAAAGCATAGCTAGTCGCCATAGAGCAATATTCCTGCACCGCATTGCCATTGTCATTATGCAAACAGAGATCTGAGAAGAGCGACTTAATTTCGAGTCGACCCATAGCTGTATATGTCAGATTGAAAAAATTATTCGTCCATTCACTATCACCAACTGGACAACCCCATTGATGAATATTTTGCTTACTTCTCAACCCAGCAGCATCGTCTAATGAAGAGATCTTCAAGTTCATGCACTTATCGCTTAGATCAGAGATAATCTTATACCGACCTTCGTTCACTAGTTTAGGTTCTGGATTTGATCCATTCATACCATCCATTCTTACAACAATAGTAACGTTGGATGCGAAGTCGATTTTGTGTTTAGAAATAGATTCTTTGAGTTTCGTTAATTTGTCTTTGTATCCGGAATCCGCACGAGCAACGACATCCCAAAGCAGGTTCTGGACCTCCGTCCCCTGATCTAGAAACCATTGACGATAGTCCATATAGAGTTTCTTATCTTGACACGCATTGATAAAGAATCTTTCAGACGATGAAAGACCTTCTTTAGCAAGAGCTGTGCTGAGCTGGCTATCAGTATAGTCATCACATAGCTTTCCTTGGTAGCTCAGTTTAGGCAGCATGTTCATATCATTACAAGAGAATTGGTTCGGGTCAAACTCTTCACCAAATGTCGCTGCAAATGAGTTTTTCATGTCCAAAACAACGTCTTCAAATAGGAAGTCATCTTCCCACCGTTTAATAAGACAACCTAGCTGTTGCTTCTGACCTGCACTGAATAAGTAGCTTTGCTGAGATCGGGCCATGTTTATCGCGTTGACTTCGATATATGGCTTGGTCGATGCTAGGTAAACATCAAGTTCGTACTGAGTTTTTCTAATCTTACAAGAATTGTAGGAATCAACTCCAAACTCCGCTAGGCGACAGCTTTTCCAATTTGTACCAAAGACTGCACTTTTACATGTCTTGTACTCTTCAACACCAAATTCGGCTTTCCGGCAGCGTTTATACACCTGTACGCCGAAGTCCTCGTGGCGGCAGACCTTCCCTCGGCGATTTATCACTTCATCCCCAGGTATAAGGCAGCCACCACCCAAATTTTTAACTTTACAAGTCTTTTGGACATCGTTGATATAGCCGCAGGGTCCACCAGTACCTTCATTGTACAATGCAACACCACAAGCCTTAACCCGCATAGACTTATAAGATTTTACGCCGCAGGCTCCCCCCGTGCCTTCCTTGTAAGAGTCAACACCACAGCTGGGGTGGTTTATCTTTTCCTTGTACTGTTCAACTCCACACTCTGCAACTCGTCGCTCTGTGAGTGGTGATAGCTCGACTTTCAAATTCCCAAGTAAAGTCGTTCCAGGCAAAACTGTAAATAGGGTCAATAGAAATTTTTTCACTGACATTGTCATAGTTTCCGAAACCTTTAATTTAGATGGTTCATAATCGGCGTCGCTCGAATACCTACAAGAACAGACAGTCGAGCTTTTGGGCTAAAGATAGGCCTGTAGACCGGGGAATCTACCATACTACGCCTGTATGTAAATACTCGTACCGATTAGAGCTGCACTTTAAGCCCCCCAAAACCCAAAACTACCCAACGGGGCTAACAGACATATTTAGGTTTAAATACGGCGAGATCGCTCTCAGACGAAGCCCCACTTTAAGCACTCTACGAAAGGCCGGAAATATCGTCACAGCCTAGAAAACCCATATGAGATCAAAATTTTTCGGTATGTGTCATCGGCTACAATTTTTGGGGACTGGTCCATAGCCCGAATACCTTGGGCCGCTGCGCTCCATAGAGTACACGCCCATGATAACATCGGCTCCCCCTTTCTCACCCATGGCCAGGTCCGTAGAAAGGTTCCCGTTCCAGGGTCACAATCCTAACTGATTTAGCAATTAGGCTCGAAGATAGTAAAGCCGAGAGGAAGAATAGGTTTTAGTACTTATAAAAACTACTCATCTCAAAGACCAACACTTTTATTGAATTCTACTGCCTATACAAATCAGAGGTTAAAATAGTTTTCAAAAAACTCAAGCCATTAAAAACCCTCGGACCCACCACAAAAGGCCGATCCAAGTGAGCTGAGCAGTGGCAAGGTAAGCTCACTTTCGCCACTCACCGGATTAAATATGCTTGCTCAACTTGGGTGTCTAGAGAATTGGGATTGAGCGAGCATTTTGTTCAAAATAGAGCAAGAAGCAACAAAGACTTGAGAGCTAGTCCTTGATAATCAAGGTATCAAATAAGTCACTTCGGTCATCGAGTGAGCGGGGAAAACTATTGCTAAGAATTTTGCCAAGGGCCTCAACGGTTTGGCTGAGACCTGCCGCCATTTGCCCCCTGCCAATGGATGAACTGAGTTGCTGAACCATCTCGCGCCAAGTTTCTGAGGGCACCTCTCGGCTTAAGACGGAATCTACTAGAATAACGGTGCGCTGCTCCAGAAGGGAAATAAAAATAAGGACACCGGCTCGCCCTTCCCCTTTGTCCAAACCAGCTTCATAGAATTCAAGTTCAGCGCGCAAATCCACTTGGTGGCTCCGATCGACCTTCGGAATCAGCATTCTTTGAACCAAGGGAAACCGCGCTGCTACCATTCCCAGAAAGCTAGATAGAATCACAAGGCCAGATGCCATGAAGAGATTGAAATCCAAAACCTGAAGAGCTTCGAAACAAAGCCCAACTATCAGGCTGCTACAGGCTAGGAATCCTGTGAGATGGCTTTGAATATGGGAGACATGCGACGAACGGCGCACCAGCATGGGAATGATTTCCGCTGCTGAGTTTTCTTCAGCGAGGGCTACGGCCCTCTCAACCTGCTTTTTACCAACTTTGTCAATTCGTGACTGCGCCCAATGAGGAATTTCCATAGTGTTACCAATCTGCCGAAGCCCCATCACCGTTAAAGCCACCACCTCCACCACTAAATCCAGCGTCAAAGCTCCCACCCCAGTAGCCACTTTCCTGAAGATAGCGCAAGCGACGCTGCCTTTGCCGTTGGATGCGAATTAATGCTAAAACGAGAATCAAACCCACTACAACTAAAGGATGATCCCCTTCTTTATAGTCGGACTGCCGCTCAAAGCGTCCGATAAGGCCTTCGTCCAATACGAACTGAGGATCGGTAGTCTGTAGGATAGTACGCGTGGCAGCTACAATCCCCCCCTCTATGTCTCCCTTTTGAAACCAAGGGCGAATTTGCTCAACAATGATGCGATCTCGTACTGCTTCACTAAACTCGCCCCTTAAGTCGGAGTCGACTTCGATCGAAACCCGTCGGTCATCCCGCGCCAGCAGCAATAGAACTCCTCTTTTACCAGGCTCTAGGCCTAGCTGCCAGTCATCAAGCACACGGCTACTATAGTCGCTGGCAAGCTCCCCATCCAACGATGGGATCGTTAGAATGACTATCTTGGTTCCCCCTTCTTCAGTGAGGGTCTCAAGACTTTGGGCCAGCTTCTTCTGAACAGGGTCGGAAAGCATATCTGCAAGATCCATCACAGCCCCTTTCAGCCTGGGTACAGCGATCTCTGCTGTGCTTATGGAAGTCGCAAGCAGAGCGGCTATGGCGATGACGGTTTGGAATTGTCCGATCACGGAGGTCTCCCAGAAAAGGAAACTAACTAGCCAGCATTATCTCGTTTACCGGCCCGAGCTAAATCCATAAGTTTGATGACCTCAGGATCTGAGGGAATTTTTTCTGAGAGTTTGTAAAGGATGTCTTCTGCGGCCTTGAAAAGCTGACGTTCAATCAGACCTTCAGCCATTTCAATCTGCATAGTTTCCAACCATTTGACCAGAAAGTCAGTGGGCTCACCGGATATCATGGCTACCCGAATGTTTTGTTCTAGCCCTTCCTCTGCTTCATGATACTCTTCCACAGCTGGATCAACCCGCCCCAACTGAAGAAGAATTCGTGCTTTGAGGCTTCTAGCTTGCCCCCCGTGAGTGACCGAGTTTATGATTGGCTCCAAGACCTTAAGCGCCCTCCGGTACTCAGACTTGTAATAAAAAATCTGGCCCATGCGTAAGCTGATCGCTGCCGTTTCAGGAAAGTGCTCACGAAGTTGGGAAAAAAAACCTAGGCCTTCATCGAATTGCCCAGTCTCCACGTAAATATCGGCAACTTCACCTAACAAGTGGTCGTTATCGGGGTCTACCTGCAAAGCTTTGATAAGATAAGGGAGGGCCTCTTGAGGACGGCCTCGATCTAATAACTCAATCAGACTGATCTCAAGAAGCGCTTTGATATTATTGGGATCGACTTTCAGGATTTTCCCTAGGGCATCACTGGCCTCATCCACCTGACCATTGTCAACCATCTCGATAGCCATAGCCAGCTGGCCATCAATAGACATTTCAGGGTCGATGCCGTCTTTACCGAGCAACTGCCGAGATGCAGCCCGCTTGGCAAAGCGATCGAGCTTTTCTGGAAGTAGTTCGCTTCCCGACTGCCCCTGCCCCACCTGCCCAAGGTGGTAGGCCCCAAATAGTGCACAGCCTGCAATAAATGACCCGAGCAAGTATCGCTGTTTCGATGATAACGTGAGTTTCAATCCTACCTTCCTTGAATTTTCCAGTCGACAGAATGCTTTCCTGGCCCTGCGATAAACAGAGCTATATAACCGATCATGTACATGAGACCTAATTCTTTTTTCGCAAACGGATCGCCACTATGAACGACAAACACCGCGATCAGCATGGTAAAGATCAGAGGGGCCAGCGATAGCCGGGTCCATAGCCCCAAGACCAGAAGGATCGAGCAGCCAACTTCAGCAGCAACGGCTGCTCCCCAGCTAAGCTGTGAACCTAGACCAATGGGGTCTGGAAATTTTAGCCCTGGGAATGCGTCGATCTTTGGCAGGCCATGTGCCAGTAACATGGTAAGTCCTAGACTCACCCGTAGGATAAGTAAGCCAACATGGTGGTTGTACGTTTTTATCAGCGACATCGGCAACAACTCCTTTACCTGAATTATAGCGCAGCAGCATCAGATCTGACTAAAAAACCTTGTTAAATGATTGGCCTTCCGACGCTTCAGTAAACTCCTGACTTAGTCCATCTGTTGGGCCAAACTGGTCGGCAGCCTCGATCTGATTGTTCTGTACCCTGAGGAGAGTATCGTAGACGAAGCCACCTGTGAATTTCAAAGGACAATTTTCTAGTTGCAGCAATTCTGGCATGCTAAGCTCCTGCTCAGACCAGGTGTTCCGACCACATAGAGCTTGAGCATTGGCAGCTTCAGCGTCTTGAACCCGAAGCGCTGCCTGCCCCACATCGAACCGCAAGCGATGAATATAAGAAGCCCAAGTGACGCTTAACTCGTACTCCCCATTATAACTGGTTTCATAGAGAAGATTCTCCTGACACTCGTCGTCATAGAATGAGTCGATTCTTTCAGCGTAACTAGCATAGTAGAACTGAAATCGTGCCATTCTAAACCTGCCATCTTCTTGAAGACACGCACTTTGCCATGTGCCATCAACCAAACTCTGGGTAGGATCATCGCTCAGTCGTTCGTCCTGGCACGAACTGATCAGGCAAGCTATGAGTATCCCATATCGAAGCATAATCAACCAAATGAATCAGAGTAGAAACCAAAAGGCCCACGGGCCGAGACCTTAGGACGTTCAGCTACGTCATATGTCCCATTGTAGTTGGTTCTCTCATCACTTAGCAAGGTATGACACTAGGCAGATCAGGCATCCACACATCGATCTGGTTCTTTCGTCACACCGCTCTACTAACCGTGAATGGTCTCAATGTTCGCGCCCATATCTTGGAGCTTTGGCACCAGATTATCGTACTTCCGCTCCAATTCTCGGATATTGGTCAGGTGGGTGGTTCCGGATGCTGTGAGACCAGCAACAACAAGGCATTTTCCAGCGCGGATATCAGTAGGCAAGGCAAAGTCGCGACCTTCAAGGGGAGTTCCACCCTCGATAATTGCAGAGTGGGTGTAGTTATGATTGCGGAACCGGCAAGGATACTCACCCAGGCACTTATTGCTGAGGGTGATCCTCGCACCCATCTCATTCAGATACTTAGTGTAGCCAAGACGCTCCTCAAAAACCGTTTCATGCAGAAGGCTAATACCCTGGGCTTGCGTAAATAAAACCATAAATGGCTGCTGCCAATCAGTCATAAACCCTGGATGGACTTCCACTTCGATATGGGTTCCCGTTAACGAACCCCGATCAGGAGCTTTCACAAAAAGCCCCTTGGAGCTAATAGTAAATTCAGCGCCCATTCTTTGAATAAAGTTAAGAAAGCTATAGACAGGATCATGGGTTACGTTGCGAAGCAGAACATCACCGCCAGTGGCCAGCGCAGCAATCGCAAATGATACAGCCTGATTGCGATCGAACATGCAACGAAGCTCACAGCCCTTAAGCTTTTTGACCCCTTCGATAACAAAGGTTCGATTGGGGCGTTGGGTGATATCAGCACCCATCTTCTGTAGCATCTTACAAAGCTCTAAAATTTCAGGCTCGATCGCAGCATTTTCAATGATCGTGCGCCCCTTAGCGCGAGATGCCGCGATCAAAATGTTTTCTGTCGTCATAACCGAAGGAAAAGGCAGCTGGATCTGGGCACCGTGAAGGCCGTCAGGCCCGACGGTCAGGTGGTATTGGTTGCCATCGCGCTCGACTTCGGCACCCATCTGTTGCAAGGCTTGAATATGAAAGTTCACCGGCCGCTTACCGATTTTATCCCCGCCTAAAACTCCGTAGAAGCTAACCTTGCCAAAGCGATGCAACAAAGGCCCAGCAGCAAGTACAGAAATCCTGTTTTTGGAGCATAGCTCTTCGGTGATTTCATGAACACCCACGTTTTTGGAACACAAGGTAAACTCCTCGTCGCCGTGATGTGTTATCTCACCGCCGAGGAATTCATAGAGCCCCTGTACCACTCGCCTCTCATCTACGTCTGGCGCGCCCTTGATCAAGACCTCTTCATCAGTCAGCAGGGATGCAATGATGCTCTTGGTCACTTGATTCGAGCTACCGGCGATCGTCACTGCGCCGCCAGTTAATTTTTTTCCACCAATGATTTTGAGCTTTCGATTATCCATGGGGGCTCCTCATCTACAATTTTCAGATCCACTTATCGACTGAACCACCGGGAGCTTTCTCGTCAGGAAAGTTCGAGGCTAGAATACTCAGCAATGAGACTTACATCGTCAACCCAATCCGGGTCTACTTTTACTTGTAAGTCGAGAAAGACGGGTTGATCAAGGTGCTTTTCCAACTCCTCGCGGGCTTCGATACCGATTTCCTTGATTTTGGAGCCTTGCTTGCCAATCACCATTCCCTTTTGAGAGTTTCTAGCAACAATAATGGATGCCATGATCGAAACGTTGTTCTTCTTGAATTCCATCTTATCGATTCGCACGGCAGTATGGTAGGGTATTTCCTCTCCAAGGAGACGAAATGTTTTCTCACGAATCAGCTCGGACACAACAAATCGTTGAGGCCGATCAGTCAGGTCATCCTCGGGATACATCCAAGGTGCTTCGGGTAAAAACTCGCAAATGAAGTCGAGGAGAGCTGGTAAAGACTCTCTATTCTTTGCACTAGACCAGATAGGTTCTGGATTCACCAGGAAGCTACGCTTTTCTTCGGGTACTTCCTCCAAGATCTCGGCAATCTGAGCAGCCACTTGATGGCTCCGCTCTTTGATACGGTCTTTCTTCATCCGGTCGGTTTTCGAAAGCACTAGAGCCACGGGAGATTCAGTAGCCTTCATGATCGATTTTAGGAAGTCTCTATCCAAGCCTTCCATCCCAATATTTGCATCGATCATATAGAGAACGAGATCCGACTCGCCGATGACAGACCAGGCTTCTTGATTCATGAGTGAGTTGATCTTCGCAGATTTTCGAAGGCGATGCATCCCAGGAGTATCTAGAAACAAAATTTGAGCTTGGTCGTGATTACAAATACCCAGGATGCGGTTTCTAGTGGTTTGCGGCTTCGAGCTGACGCCTGCTATTTTTTGGCCGACCAGAGCGTTGAGAAGGGTACTTTTGCCTGCATTGGGGCGCCCCAAAAGAGATACGTATCCAGATTGCTGATTGCTCATGGTCCACCTTAAACAATTGAAAATAATAATATTTTTAGAAATTACCAAGACCCTGTTGTCCGGGTTTTAGTAAAAGTCCCCCAAATTACGCCATTATTCCATATTTTGCAATGAACAAATTAACCTTTAATTTTCCATAGAATACAGGCATGCTTTTTAGCCAGAATCCGAAAAATTAATCGCTTGCAGTGTTGTGACAAGCTAACGAAATCCTTGCGTACTTTATAAAGTGTCGTGGTCAAGTATGCTTGCCAAGGTTTGCACCGGACAATGTTTTCGAAACCATTAATATCGTTGGTTATTTTATTGAACTACAGGTCGTAACCGAGACTTTCCACTACATATTAGGCTAGTACCGAATGGCACAATATATTCTGAGACGGCTCTTACTGGTACCCCCAACATTCCTTGGGATCACCTTGATTGTGTTCACTATCACACGTTTTGTGCCCGGCGGCCCAGTGGAACGGATGATTGCCGAAATGCAGCAAGCAAATCTGCAAGAAGGCGCGGCAGATTCTGGCATGGACACCCAGCTGTCAGAAGAGCAGATTCAGCAGCTCAACGAATATTATGGCTTCGATAAACCCATCTTGGTTAGCTACGGCCAATGGCTGATAAAAGTGATCAGCGGCGACTTGGGCCGATCATCCCGCTACGCAGATCCTGTAGTGGATATCATCGAAGAACGCCTACCGATCTCCATTTTTTACGGGGTCAGCTCGATGCTTATCACCTACTTAGTGTGTATCCCGCTGGGAATTATCAAGGCCATCAAACATGAGACACCCCTGGATAACGTTAGTTCAGCCGCAGTTTTTGTAGGTTACGCTCTGCCAAGCTATGTGGTTGCCATAATTCTCATGGTCTACTTCGGTTCCGAGTTGGAATGGTTCCCACTCGGTGGCTTTGTTAGCGATGATTTTGAAGATCTTGAGCTAGGGGGTAAGATTCTCGATGTCCTCTACCACGCAGTGTTACCAATGACAGCCTACATCATGGGCAGCTTTGCCGTGACAACTTTTATGATGAAGAATGCCTTGATGGATAACCTTGCTGCCGACTTTGTTCGAACTGCAATGGCGAAAGGATTTACCTTTCGCGCAGCTGTTTTTAAGCATGCATTGCAAAATAGCCTCATCCCTATGGCCACACATTTTGGCAATAACATATCGGTGATCATCGCCGGCTCTTTTTTGATTGAAAAGATTTTTAATATCGATGGTTTTGGACTCCTGGGATTTGAGTCTGTCTTGAATCGCGACTATCCTGTTGTGCTGGGAATTCTTGTTATTTCTTCAGTACTACAGCTTATTGGCAATATACTATCGGATATTTGTGTGGCTCTTGTCGATCCTCGGGTTCAATTCTAAAGGTTCTTCATGATTAAGATTAGTCCGATCACCCAGAAACGTCTTCGTAAATTTCGCTCGATTCGCCGAGGGTATTACTCGACGATCCTGCTTGTGTTCTTAGTCGGACTATCCTTGATTGCTGAGCTTTTTATCAATAGCCGGGCATTGATGGTACGCTATCAAGGAGAATACTACTTTCCAACCTATGGTGCTTTTATCCCTGGAACAACCTTTGGTGAAAGCTATGACTGGGAAACCAACTATCGTAAGCTTAAAGAGCGCTTTGCTCAAGACGGTTCGGAAAACTTTGTGATTCTGCCGATCGTGCCCTACAATCCCTATGAGAATAACCTCAAGGATGGCGAGTACCCGCCGTTTCCACCCAATTCGGAAGACCAGCACTATCTCGGCACCGACAACACCGGACGGGATATCCTAGCTCGCCTATTCTATGGTTTTCGCACGGCAATCCTTTTCTCACTAGGTCTTTTAGTGATGACCTACTCTATCGGAATTTCAGTAGGCTGCATGATGGGATACTTTGGTGGCAAGTTCGACATTGTTTTACAACGCATGATTGAGATCTGGTCGAATATTCCTTTTCTTTATGTCGTCATTATCATGTCTTCAATCATGGTTCCCAACTTTACAATGTTGATTGTGATCATGGTGATGTTTAGCTGGCCTGCCATGACTTGGTACATGCGCACGGCGACCTATAAGGAAAAGGCTCGGGAATATGTTCACGCTGCAAAAGCCAGCGGTGCCTCCACGAGCCGCATTATCTTCAACCACATCTTGCCGAATACGATTTCGACCATCATCACGTTTGTTCCATTTCAAGTAGTTTCCGGGATCACAAGCCTGACAGCTTTAGACTACTTGGGCTTCGGGCTGCCAGCACCAACCCCTAGTTGGGGAGAATTACTGCAGCAGGGAACAGAAAACCTTTCGGCGATTTGGATCGTGTCATCGGTTGTGACATTTATGGTTGTTATCTTGATTATGGTAACATTTGTGGGCGAAGCGATTCGCGAGGCCTTCGACCCGAAAGTTCACACGACCTACGAATAGGAAACAAGGGAGATGAAATTGAAAACCTTACTAAGCCTAGCTTGCTGCTTGTTACTTGGGGGCACACCAGAGCTTGCCATCAGCCAGGGGGTCGATAAGCTTCCTAGCGATTTGAAATGGCAAACCAATGAAGTCACACCGCTTATCGCCAGCCCAAATGCAAAGAAGGGCGGGACGCTGGTGGATAGCATGCTGACCTTCCCGCTCACCCTTCGCCAGGTAGGCCCCGACTCCAATGGTGGATTCCGAGCGATGATGGACAACAATGATATGGGCATGGTCACGATCCACCCGAATACTGACAAATTTCTACCTGAATTGGCAACTCATTGGGCCTTTGATAAAAATGGCAAAACCGCCTACTACAAGCTAAATTCTGCAGCTCGATGGTCAGATAAAAAGCCGGTGACGGCGGACGATTTTGTCTACACCTTGGAGTTTTATCGGTCGGAGCATATCGTTCACCCTTGGTACAATCAGTACTACACCGATCAGATTGAAGCGATCCAGAAGTTCAAAGCCAAGGATGGCAAAGATGTGGTTGCTATAACTTTACCAAAACCCAAGCCTGACATGCTTTACTACACAAATATCACTCCGGTTCCGAAACACTTCTACAAATTGGATAAGAACTTTGTCCAAAACTACAACTGGAAGGTGAAGCCTAACAGTGGCCCATACTATATCGATAAGGTGAAAAAAGGCAAAAGTATCACCTTCAGACGAAAAAAAGACTGGTGGGCTCAGGACCTTCCTTGGTTCAAAAACCGCTTCAATATTGACAAGATCACACTCAAGGTGATTCGCGACCAAAACGTAAATTTCGAATACCTGAAAAAAGGTAAGATTGACTACATGTCGATACCTTTTCCTGACTATTGGCATGACAAATCTAAGACCAAGGAATTTGACTACGGCTATATCCATAAACTGATGGCCTACAATGATCGACCACGTTCCGACTATGTGCTAACCCTGAACGAAGCCTTCGACTTTTTCAAAGACCAGAAAGTGCGCGAAGCGTTCCACTACTCCATGAACGTCGATAAAGTCATTCAGCAAGTCCTGCGCGGAGACTATAACCGGCTCCAAGGAATCTCTCGGGGCTATGGAGAGTATACCAACCTCAAGGTTAAGGCTCGCCCGTTCGACTTGAAGAAAGCTGACGAACTGCTCGATGCCGCCGGTTGGAAAACTCGAAATGCGCAAGGCATTCGTACCAAGGATGGTAAGACCTTGAGCACGACAATCACCTATTCCCAGGCGAATATTGCTCCTCGTTTGGTAGTGCTAAGGGAAGAAGCCAAGAAATCAGGCATTGAACTTAAACTGAAACTTCTTGATGGCGCAGCCATGTGGAAAAGCTTTCTGGAAAAAAAGCATGAGATTGCCTTTGTTTCTTGGGGCCCAAGATATCGGCCACAATACTATGGCCAATATCATTCGTCTAATGCCGGTATTCCCCAAACAAATAACTTTTCCAACACTGCCGATCCTGAGTTGGACAAGCTAATTGAGGGCTACAGAGCTTCAATAGACGAGAAAGAGAGAGTCGATTTGGCACATAAAATCCAGCAGAGGGTCCATGATCTCGCCATTCAGATTCCACTGTTTGAAGTTCCCTACTATCGCTTAGCTTATTGGGCCTGGATTCAATTCCCCAAGGTCCCTGGTACTAAAACCACCTACTACTTTGATTATTTTGGAACCTCAAGCGGCGGGCTGATGTGGATCGACAAAGAGCTTAAGAAAAAAGTGGAGACAGCTAAACGGAAAGGTCAGAAGTTACCACCTGTTACCCGCATCGACGAGACATTTAAAATCAAACTATAGGTTGGAACGTTAGGGCGCTCGGACATCACTCAAAAAGGCGTAAGTATTTTTAATTAAAGAGATCTTTTTGATGGAGTCATTAAGGACATTTTATCGTTGCCTCTTGCCCATGAACTAAGGTAAAACCCCCGTGGCTAAGCAACGAAAACCCCTACATAAAGTGGTCCTTATGAAGTATATTTCCAGCACTCTTCTTTCGGTCCTTCTGCTCACCACCGCCTGCGTCGAAACCTCGACCAAAGATCGCCCTGATGTCGGTGATTATAATCCGCCTGACAGTACCGAAGATACCGGCCCCCGTGAGGAACCCTTATTTACTAAATCCATTGGAACTAGCAGCACCTTTGAAATCGCAACTTGGAACATCGAAAACTTTCCAAAAAGCACGTCGACCGTTCCTACACTCGCTGAAATCATGAAAAGCTGGCAGCTAGACTTGGTTGCCGTGCAAGAAATTGAATCAGGAACCGAACTGATTCGCCTAGCCGACAGCCTAGACGGTTACCAATCTCTGATTTCAGAAGGCGGCACGTTTATGAAACTTGGCTTTCTATATCGCACAGACTCCATTGAAGTTATTTCCCAAAAAGACTTGTTTAAAAGTCAGGGCTACATTTTTCCGAGACCTGCTCTCGAAATTCAAGCTCGGATTAAACAAACAGATGAAGTGCTCACCATCATTTCAGTTCACCTCAAGGCCAAAGGTGACAAGAAGAGCCAAGAACGCAGGGTAGCTGCGAACAAGATGCTTAAAGACTATGTGGATACCTTGATTTCAAAAGACCCCAACATAAATCTAGTGATCCTTGGCGACTTTAACTCTCAGCTTGACCAACCCGAGATGTCTCCTTGGACTGTAGGATCTGGTTTTGAGGTAGAAACTGCAGAGCTTTGGGAAGACAACTTCTACAGTTACTTCGTGGGCCGCAAGAGCTTGATTGACCACATTGTGACTCGTAACTTTGATCTGAAAGAAGTTAAAATCGCTACCCCTTACGAAGACTTACAAGTTTACGAAGAAGCGATCAGCGACCACCTTCCTGTAGTTGGCATTTCCTATTAAGAGCTTCGCCAAGATGCTCACCGAGCGAGGAATAGCTTGAAGAAGCTACTCCTTGCCAAAAAATCTCCTGAAAACTCTCTGACAATAAACTTGATACAGCCATCCTAAGCCGAAAGCCTGATGAAACCAAATCATCAATCGGAACCCAGGAAAGGGATAGATATCTTTCTGACCTCGTTCAAGTCCTCTGAGGATAGCTCGGGAAACTTGTTCTGCTGATTGGGAAGGCCAAGGCACCGGGGCGCGATGTCCCGTATCTTGTTCGAAGAATCTCGTTCGGGTGGCGACAGGATACACCATAGTTAGAGTCTGAGGTTCTTTCAATTCAAACCGAGCAGTGCTCGCGAATCCTAACAAAGCATGTTTGCTCGCTGAATAGCTCGCATAACCTGGGATTCCCATATAGCTCATTCCTGATGCTGTGACTACAAAGCGAAAATCTTCTTCTGCTTGCCTATGCAGGAGGCTTGAAAATAGCGATAGCTGGCTTAAAACATTGACCCGAAAGAGATAGTCTAGACCGCTCCACTGATCGCTCTTCACCCCATGATAATACGCCAAGCCCGCATTCGAGAAGAACAGATCAATCTTTTCAAAGGAACGATACGCTTGCTCTAGCAATAAAGCGATGCTTCGCTCTTGACTCAAATCTATTGCAATCGCTTTTACATGATCCATCTCTGGGATTTGATCGACGCTCTTATCCGCAACCAAAAGTTTATTATATCTTTCAGGTTTCGCCAGCTCCTTGAGAAGCGCAGCACCGATTCCCGAGTTGCCACCCGTTAAGACAATCGATTTATGACAGAGTTCTTGCATTGCTCACCTTAGCCTTGGGAAACATGAGAAAGAATGGGTCAACATACATTCCCAAATAACGCCTCCCCCAAAGTTGCTGAACTTCGGGAAGCTCACTTTCCAGGTTTACCAAAGTTGCCGAACGGGCGCGGCCCTGACCTTTCATCTTGGTTCGGTAATGGAGCCCTTGCCACTCCTGCCGGAGGCTCAAAGGTAAGATTCCAGTGCTCACTGGAAAGCTCGTTTGACCATGCTCAAGCTCGGCTGTGATGATAGGCTGGCGCCCCTTCGTGATGACCCAAGACTCACGATTCCCATGCTGACTTATTGCAAATTCAGCATGGTCCTTCGGAATGCCCCAATTGTCCTGACCACCCATAACGCTCTCTCTAGACGATACATAGATCTTTGAAATAACCAACCCGAAACGCCAACCAAAGCGAAAGAGACCAGGAATAAAGAGAACCTCGTGATAAGGGCCCACAGGAGAACGCTCATATTCGACGAGCATGAATGCTCCCACACCACCGCAGAATGGAATATGCTTGAAACCATCCCAGGCCCCCGTTAAGTCTCTTGGAGACATCACATAGTAAAACATAAAGCCCCGACCTTCCAGAGACCAAGGAGCAGGAGCAACTGCAAGGGGTGATATCATGTCGACAACCACTCTATTGTTACGTTTAGTTTTCCAAGCTGCCTCTTCCCATTATGCTATCAATTTTTTGAATCGAGCTAGCGAATAATCTCAAACATGCTATTATAAACAATAATATCATATACTTACTAAAAACACTAAGTATTATGGCTAATTTGAACCAAACTCTCCAATTATGGTAGTCAGTACATCCATCTTTTGCACTTTAGGAGTGAAACTTATGAAACAGTTTATGATCGCCATGCTTTTGACTTGCGTCCTTGCACCATTTGCGCACGCTGGCATGAGAGGCAACGTGACTTGCACAGCCACTGGTAACAGCCTTCGTCAGCTTGGTAACCAAGAATGGCCAGCACAAGCCTACCTAAATTTCCGTATGGAAGTAGAAGGTCAAAAGGCCAGTTTGAGTCGGGTCGTTGGTCATATCGCGGTCAGCTATGATGACTTAAGCGAGGGAGAAAGTATAGTTGAGTCATTCGATGTCTACTACGGTTCGTTTAGCCATGGTTTCGTCGAGAACAACCCCCAATATAAGCCTCGGGTTTACTTGAACCACTTTCAGTTCCCTTTTAATGCCAACCACACAACATCTTGGGATGGTGGTGGAATGTGGGGCCATTTGGTAATTCCCCAGAACCCAGAGAACGAATTTTCGGCTCACTATATTTTCCAAGCAGGATCTCATATGGGCGGCACTGTAGACTTGAATTGCCGAGGCAGATTATACCGATTTTAATTACGGCTTCAAATCTTCTTCAAAAGGTCTGTCAATGACCGATAGAAAGGCCGTTATCATCAATTGTATACGGCCTTTCACTCGTGAAATTACTTATGCTAGCCCTAGCCCTTTTTTTGGCAAGCAAGTCGCTCGCTATGAGCGACCTTGTGGTGAGCGAGTACCGCTATTTCACGGAGAGTGATCGATCCTTATCACTTCATGATTACTTAGACAAAATCCGCAGAAATGAAGCTAAAAATGCAGAGTTTTTAGTATTTGGTTACCATTCAAAACCTATGTGGTTTAGCTTCAAGGTTTACAACCCCACCAGCGAGACTCTTCGATACAACTGGGTAGGTGCTAGTTCCGTTTTCTCTCAGCTCGATGTCTGGATTGTTCGCAGCTCTTTGAAGCATAACTACTTTCAGAGTGGAACTCATCGGCCCATAAACCAGCAGGCTGTTCCAAGCCGCACCATTGCGTTTCCTCTGCTTGTGAAGGCCAATGAGGTTGTAACTGTTGTATTAAAAGCTTACAGCCCAGTGTCCATTAATTTCTCTTATAGCCTCATTTCTCAGGATAATTGGAGTCACTATCAAGTAAAGGATGCAGCTTTCTATATCATGATCATCGCTATGATGGTCGCTATCGTATTTTATAACCTATTCCTGACTGCCTCACTACGCAGCCGTACCTACCTATTTTATTGTCTATTTGGGATCTCCATGACCCTCCATATTTCTGTGACATCAGGCTTTTGGTTTCTGATCGATGGCGACCTCAGAGCTATCTTGCTGGATAGTAACCCTTACATCCGTTGCTTCGTGCCAGCATCAGCCCTTTTGTTTGCAAGACAGTTTCTCCAAACAGAAAAATACATGCCAGTCTCTGACCTAATCCTTCGCATCATGATCTACCTTTGGATTCCCCCATTCATCTGTTTGTTATTTGGAGAAAGCTCTACTGCTGGATTACTGACTGATATCTTCAACAGTCTCGCCTCACTCACTGCATTGCTAGTATCAATCAAGGCCTGTATCAAGGGTTTAAAGGGAGCAGTACTTTATCTCTGCGCGTGGGGAACCATCATCTTTACGGTCATATACTGGACGTTAGCCATGTATAGCATTATTCCCCAGAGCGCTATTTCTAGAAACGCGATCTACGTTGGGTGTGTTATTGAAGTATTTTTAATGTCGTTGGCCCTCGCTGTAAAAATTAAAGAGCTACAGTTCGAAAAAGCAAGCCTCTCGGAAAAAGCCAAACACGGAGATAAAATGCAGCAGCTCGCTCGGGTGCTATGCCACGACCTTGCAACGCCTATTTCGGTCATCGATGGCGCCATACGAATATTACCAAAGGTAGCTGCCAACGATCAGCCTCGCTGGATCAAACGGATCGAACGAGCTAACCAAAAACTAGAACAGATCACTCAACATGTACGGAGCATGCTCGCACTTGAATCGGGTAAGAAGATCATATCCCTGGAAGCGGTTCCCATACGTTCCCTAATCGACGATGCTCAGTTCCTTTTTAGTGAGCAGCTACAGAAGAAAAAGTTGCAGCTTGTCGTGGAAATGGAAGCTGACGAACTTCACGTGTTAGCCCACCCCATAAGCCTTGGCAATGATGTCATCAATAACCTTGTTTCGAATGCCATCAAGTTTTCCTTTCCAGACTCAAAGATTATTATCAAGGTTACCGAGCCAAACAAAGATCAGATTATCATCACGGTTCAGGACTTTGGAGTCGGCATGCCCGCAGAGATTCGAGATGAGATTTTCGACAGCAGCTCCAACACCAGCCGACCCGGCACTGATGGCGAGCAGGGAACCGGCTTTGGTATGCCAATTGTTAAGGCTTATGTGGAGGCCTTTGGCGGCTCCATTGAAGTGAATTCCCAAGAAGCTCACCAATCCGATCACCATGGCACCATCTTTGTTGTTTATCTGCACAAAGCCTACATCGACACCAATGCTGTACTGGCCACTGCCAACTGAAATTTGATTCTCAGTTATATTACGTCAAGAGTGTCCGATAACATCATAGAAAGTCGAGCCTAATTCTACAATAAAGTCGTAAGATTCCCACATATCACCCGTGATTTTAGCCCTTATTCATTGTGAATATAAAACTTTTTAAGGGCTATCTTGTAATTTTAGAAATTTCTTACCAGTTCCTAAGTTTAGTGCTATAAACCCACAGCTTCGATGCATATTTTTTGACGCTGCGAAGCCTGCACTATTTGGGCATAGATCATTAGATGAAGGAGTGAAAGGTGAAAAACAAAATACTTGGACTTGCTTTACTTGGAGCAGCATCCCCTAGCTTGGCTGCTGGACCTTGGAAATTTACGCCTCATATCTACGCACGTGGCGGTATCACCCTAGATAGCGATTTTAGCCGATCAAGAACAACCGCTTATGGTAATGAGTGGAATCTGGGTCCATGGAACCAAGAGTCCAACCTCTTTTCAGACCCACTGACAGAGATCACACTTGATGCAGAGTATGGTGAGCAATTTAAGTTTACCTACGGTGTTGAAGTTGCTGACAACAACCGCAACTATGAATCCAACGGTTTTACACGAACACCAGTTAATGAGCGTCTGGCCTACCTTACCTATTACTTTGGCGATAACAGCATCTGGTTCGGATCAAGGCCTTACCGAAGTGAAGCCGAGTATCTCACACGAGCGTTTAACTTTGACAACCTCGATCTTTACGGTGGTGGTATTCGATTTGAGCGACTAGGCCCGATCAACCTAGAGTTTGCTTATGGTACTTTTGAAAACTCATTTACCAATGAAGATAATAGCGCAGACTTTCAAGACAATGTGAATGTTGTTATCAACAAGGTTGAATTTCCACTCAGTAACGGCATGATCAAAACCAATCTAGAGCTTCAGCAGACCATGCGTACATCGTCTGCAACCACCAATGTAGAAGACCGGACCCACGGCTACCTTGCTGGTATTTCCTATCAGCGCTGGGGCGACACTGTTCTAGGCGGCGGCTTGTATAATCAGTTCCTCGCCCACTACTCTAAAGGCTATGTAACTCGCGGTGGTATGGGCACAGTTTTCAACCAATTCGATCCAGACTTTGCAGCGAAGAAGTATCTCGTGCAATGGAACGGCGACTGGAAGTCTGGTAGCGTTGGCCTTTACTGGTCTGCAATTGCACAGCAGCACATGGGCAAAGACCCTAGTGAAACACTGAGCGATGATGAGATGAAATGGGCTTTCGCAGACCTAATCGTCCGCCCTCAGATGGCGATTACGAGTAACCTCACAGGTGGCGTCGAGTATGCTCGTCGTTCAGTCCTTGAGGAAGGCGATGCCATTCGTCAAAACTTTGCCTGGGCAGAGAACACTGGTACCACACGCTGGGCTGGTCTTCTCAATTACAACATGGACAACGCGACATTTAACAACCCTGTGATCACCCTTGCCGTTGGCGAAGTGATCAAGGATAAAGAAACCCAGTTCTTTTCGACAAAAACCGCAAAGAGCACTCACTTTGTTCGCTTGAACTATGAGATCAATATCAACTAGTCTCTAAGGGTCCCTTAGGGACCCTTTGCAAAGCCCCCTTTAACGACGTCTCTTCATTCGAAAACTCTTCTTTCCCGTTCGACTTTTAAACAAGCCTTTGCGGGCCTGATTGGAGTTTGCTGGTTTTTCCTTCGCTGCAGGCAAGGCCTTTGGGTTTTGGCTAAGCTGTGACCCAGGCTGTGGGCTTAGATTCGACTTAGACAAAGTATTTTGGTAGGACGACTTCGCTTCTTGGGGCGTACTGCCATAGCCACCAATGCCTGTGGCACTGCTTTGCCCAGGCTGCATCACAGGTGGTTGGTAATAGCGAGGCTTATTAAAGAAGGCATTACCAATCATTTGCCCTGCCATCGCACCTGCTGCACCGGCGAGAAACGGTGCCCACATAGACTGTTCTCGCATCACTTGACCATCCGCACCAACAGTTTCATTGACGAGGTCAATGGTAAAGCTCTTGCTCATATATAGAATATTGCTATCGCCTCGGATCTCAACCTTCGCCTCTTTTGCGTCACCCTCGCTGTTGAGCTGTGCCAGCTGAAGGTTACCAATTTCTAGTGGTTGCTTGACACAGCTTTGGGCACCCAAAACGAAAAGCTCATACTTTTGAGCACTGCGTAAAAAGGTTGCTGTTTGCACATCGTATTTGCCAGGATTGATCTGGCAGTGCTGGGGTCCTTCAGCTTGCTTTTGCTGCGGACTGCAGGCTCCTAGGAAAACACTCAGAATCAACAGATAACGCTTCATAACTCCTCCATGGATCAATCTTATCCGTTCTGTGTTATCAGAGTATTTTAGCTTTTTCTAGCAAAGTCGTAATGTTAGAAACTCAGGTCGAAAGAAACTTCTCTGCAAAGTGGCAAGCCACTTGATGGCCACTGTCGCCGCTCCCCATAAATCGCAGTGCTGGCTCTTCCTTAGCGCAACGCTCCTCGGCCATATAGCATCTGGTTCGAAACCGGCATCCACTCGGCGGATTGATCGGTGACGGCACGTCGCCCTTGAGTTTGATGCGCTCCCGTTTCACCTTGGGATCAGGGATAGGTATTGCTGAAATCAAGGCTTGGGTATAGGGGTGCAATGGCTGCTTGTAAATCCGTTCAGCATCGGTTAGCTCCACGATCTTTCCTAAGTACATCACTGCGACCCGATCTGAGATATGTTTCACCACGGCGAGATCATGGGCGATAAATACATAGGCAAGATTGAGTTCTTTCTGGAGCTCAAGCAGCAAATTAACCACTTGGGATTGGATTGATACATCCAACGCTGATACAGGCTCATCGCAGACGATGAGCTTAGGGTGCTGAGATATGGCACGGGCAATACCAATTCTTTGGCGTTGCCCTCCTGAGAACTCGTGAGGATAGCGATGTGTATAACTACCTGGTAGCCCCACTCGTTCTAGAAGTTCCACGACACGAGCCTTCCGCCCTGCTTCATCAAGGTTTCTGTGGATGATAAACGGCTCTTCTAGGATCTGGCCTATGGAGTGTCGCGGATTAAGCGACTCGAACGGATCTTGGAAGATCATTTGCAAATTGCGTCGCACCCCCAGCATCTCACGATGACTTAAGCTGCCTAAGTCTTTGCCACCGAACCTAACCTCACCAGATGTAGCCTGGTGGAGATTCAAAATTGTTCGGCCGACGGTCGACTTACCACACCCCGACTCACCCACTAAGCCCAGCACTTCCCCTGGCTTGACATCAAAGCTCACTCCATCAACTGCATGAACCGTTGCCACTTGCTGATAAAAAATCCCACCGTGAATGGGAAAGTGTTTTTTCAGGTCCTTCACTTCTAGCAGTGTCATTCTGATTTTCCTTCTTCAATCTCTTGCCAGCGAAAGCAACGTACTTGATGGTCACCGCTCACCTGCTCAAAAACCGGCGACTCTTCCTTGCAGCGGGGGATGGCAAACGGGCAGCGATTTTCGAAGCGGCACCCTTGAGGCATGTTTTGCAGTGATGGCACCATTCCTTCGATGGTCTTTAGCTGGGTTTTGCGCACCTGCTCCAACCGTGGAATGGATGCTAGAAGGCCCTGGGTGTACGGATGGTGAGGTTTTTCAAAAAGCCGGTCAACAGGCGCTGACTCTAAAACCTGACCGCCATACATAACGATCACATCATCACATACCTCAGCAATCACACCCAGGTCGTGAGTGATGAAAATGACCGACATACCTTGGCTTTCCTGCAAGTCCTTCATCAGATCTAAAATCTGAGCCTGGATAGTGACGTCCAAGGCCGTCGTCGGCTCATCTGCAATCAAGATTTCTGGTTCACATGCAAGAGCCATGGCAATCATCGCTCGTTGGCGCATACCGCCAGAGAGTTGATGGGGATATTCTTTGGCTCGCTGCTCTGGCGAGGGAATTCCAACCTTATCAAGAAGAGCCACAACGCGCTCTTGGGCTTCTTTGGGATTTAAACTTGGAAAATGCAGATCGAACACTTCTTGGAGTTGGCGCCCAACTTTTTTGACTGGGTTTAGAGCGGTCATCGGCTCCTGAAAGATCATCGAGACCTGGTTGCCACGCACCCTATACATCTCTGCTAGGGAGAGTTTTGTGAGATCCTTCCCATGAAACTCCACGACTCCTCTCTCAATACGTCCCGCGGGCTTTGGTAGCAAGCCCATGATGGACAAGGACGTCACCGACTTGCCACTTCCTGACTCCCCAACGACTCCAAGGGTTCTTCCCTTTCGAACTTCAAAACTGACTCCGTCCAAAGCGGTTAGTTTACCAGACTCGGTTTGAAAGCTGGTGACCAGATCTTGGACTCTCAAGATCACGTCTGACAAGGCTTGCTCCGTATTGATTGGCTTAATTGAATGGGTAGAGTAGCAGATTTTTTTTGGTGAGGCAGTTGGAGTTTACGAAATCAACGGGCTCTACCCAATAGCCCTACACAGCTGCGGAAGATCCATTTGTACTAGCTCCCGCCCCCGAGTCACTCGACCTAATATAAATTATTAATTTTATTAATATAAACAAGTCTAAATCACATCATTTTTTCAGCCAAAGATTTTCATCTTAAAAAAATCCGCGTATAAAATAGCCCTAAGATTATTGAGAAAGCCCAAAAACTTTACACTCAAAAAGCCCAAGATCAAGCCTTTACAAGTGAATCATACTGCACGCGTAAGGATCTGTTGCAGTCCTTACTTCTGGCTAAGAAATCTTCTTAGCAATCTGCCGCCTCGGTACCGAAGAGAGTCTTAGATGGAGGAAGTGAAATGAAAAAAATTGTTTTCGCAATTGCGATGTCGTTTGTGACGACAACATATGGTCAAAGTAAGGACGATCGCGTTAATGTTATGATCTGCGAGAATGGATCATGCCGTGTCGAACAGATGAGCCCAATCGATGGAGATCTTCGAGCTGCTAAGCTTATTGAAGAAACGATGGTTCGCTCTCTTAAATTAGAAGGACTCCGTTGTGAACATCACACCACGCAAAAGAAAAACTATGTACAGTATAAGCTGGAGTGTTTCGAAGCACTGGAGCGAACGGAACGATATGTAATTCTGGTGCCTGATACCAATCAAGCTTCACGAAAGCTCGGTCGTCTTTTCAAGAAGTCGTTGATCTCAAAGCTGAGCCATCTCGTGAAAATGCACGATGATGGCGAGAAAAAAATATAGCTACCGATTGAACTAGCCAAAAAATTCAATTAACGACCGATCCCAAGGGGTCGGTTACTCTCTACCTGCAATCGCGCATGAGACGCATTAGACGCCTGCTTGGGAACCAGAGGCACGACTTCAATCGTATTCATTCCACGAAAGCTGTAAACCATACTACCCCCTGGCTTTAACTTCACATACCGCACCTTTTCCGAAAGATTGTCATAAATCGCAATGGTAAAGGGAATACTTCGTCCTCGCTTTGATACTGAGGTCAGTTTGATAGTCTGCTGACGGTCAGTCGACGTGAGCCTAACCTTTGTATCTAAGGGAACCAGAGTTAATGCTGGGCGCGGCAGTGTCACCGATTTCCCCCTCGGCAGCTGGGAAATTTCGAACGCTTCAGCAAGAGGCGTCCAGCAAAAGCTCAGAATCAGCGATAAGCATTGAATAAAACTAATATTTATTCTTCCACTCATGGAACTATTCCTCCTTTTGGGATCTTTATCATTTTAGTCTGAAATGGGCCTTCTTCCCAGCCTCAATCACAAGCTCTTGATTTTTCTTTTCTAATTTCGACTTAGAGTCTTTTTTCTAATGAAATTTTGATGAATCCCGAAACCTCTTCTGAGACTGGCAGAGACATTTATCTCATTGTACAGGGACGTATTTGTGATGCGACTAACGACTTTCGCCATACTTTTATTTACAAGTTCGACATCAGCTTTTGGTATTCAATATCATATTGCTGATTTTGATATACCCTCTCCGACCCTACTCGGTTTTTCTCATCCTAAGTTATCCCCACACTTACGCACAACGTTAAGTTTGCGCAACTCTAGTTCTAATGCAAGCGCTTTAGAGGTTTTAACGCATGCAGGTTCCCCATGGGATACCTGCTCCATCCAAACCAAAAAATTATGGGTCGGTCAGAGGGCATATCAACATCAGCGATTTCATATCATCTGTCACGGGCTGCCGGTTTACGGGGCTTTCATATCCAGTCATGGACGCCGTGATCAAGTTGTCCTTGTCCAGGGAGCGATTCCTGGTGCAGGTGCCTCCTTTGATTCGAGCGAGGGAGTTCTCGACGAAGCGGTGGTCCGTGAACAGATGATATCTTATTCCATGGTTCAACCAGGCAAACTGGTCTACTACTATATACATGGCGAAAATCACCTAGTGCCAGCTTATCTCTATCGGTTTAAAGACGAGCGAGGGCTGCCTTGGGAAGGCCTTTACCACGGGTTTACAGGGGAAGCCCTAGCCCATGTACCCCTTCATCTGCAAGCCTATGAAGGCTTTTCTTTTCTTGAGAATCCCCTCCAATCCGAACTCGAAAAAGTAAGCATTGAAAATCTAAGCACCGATCAAGATCACCTTGATGGCCAAAGGTTCTCAGTATACGGTGCCGATATCCTGAGCGATCGAGCGGTTGCCAGCGAAAACTTATTCGACTACGACCCCGAGAACGAAGAGCTTTTCGATCAGGTACAAGCCTACTACACTCTCGAACGGGCTCGTGAATTTTTTGGACAGTACTTTCCTTTGGAAGAGGATCCAAGAATTGACGTTTTCACTCACACTTACCTCGACAACAATGCAATGTACCTACCAGCTATCAGCGAGCAAGATGTCGGTTCGATCCATATTGGGGTTGCTGATAATATTTTTATGCAGTACCTGAATCGCGATAGTGACGTTCTAATTCATGAGTATAGCCATCACATTATCTATAAGTTTCTCACAGCCACTTGGGGCGAGTCTCTAACCTTGCATGAAGGAACTGCTGATTTTTTCGCTTATGTTCTAAATGACGACCCGTACCTTGCAGAGTCGATCCTAGTTGGCAGCCCATACCTTAGAACTGCAGAGATTGAGTCAGATAGAAAGCACGACCTCGAAGCAAGTTACCGTGGTTCTCATCTTCTGGGTCAGTTTTGGTCAGCAATCCTATGGGATCTTTATCGAGACCTAGGTTCTGATGCATTGGAAATTATTACAGATTCTCTTAACTATTGGCCAAGCCAGGCTCAACTCTCTGACGCTGTGCTAGCTCTCGTGATCTCGGACAAGGAACTGAAAGATGGCCAAAATGTTTGTAAAATTCTAGAGCTTAGCCTCGATCGGGGTCTCTATGAGGCCGTTTCCGTTACGGGCAATCAAGGCTGCGATCTGAAAGACAAGGAAATCATTCGCTTTGCGACGGAAGATTCTAACGATCAATCCGAATTCGATAACGACCTGGCTTGTGGTGCTATTGGCCTCAGAGGGTCGTCTTCGTGGAGTCTGCTATTGTTAACCCTGCCACTGCTTCTATGGATTAGAAGGAGTGGGAATGAAGCTTGAGAAAATTCTCAAAGTAGCGGTCCGTGGCGGTGCCAGTGATGTCATTTTAAAAACCGGTTCAATTCCCAGATTTAGATTTAATGGCGAACTCCTTACTCTGACAGATGGGGAAACCATCGATGCTGCTCTCATGCAAGACTGGATCAGTGCTCTGGTGCCTCAACACCTGAAAGTAAAGCTTCATGAATTAGTCGATCTTGACTTTTCCTATACCACTTCCGAAGGTAATCGATTTCGTGTCAATTTATTTAGGCAGATGCAAAAATATGGTTTGGTATTGCGAGTCATCAACTCTCACATCCGAACGATGGAAGAGCTCCAGTTGCCGTCGATAATGAAAGAGTTTCCTAAGCTCCAGCGTGGTTTAATCTTGGTCACGGGCGCTACTGGCAGTGGCAAGTCGACAACTTTAGCTTCGATCATCGAAAAAATCAATACCACCAGAGCTGCTCATATCATAACAATCGAAGACCCCATTGAGTTTGTTTTTAAAGAGAAGAAAGCCACCATCAATCAACGAGAGATCGGCACTGATACACTAGACTTCGAATCAGCTCTTCGTAGCGCCTTACGACAGAATCCTGATGTCATTCTTGTGGGCGAGCTTCGTGATCGAGAAACAACGGAAACGGCACTCATGGCTGCAGAAACAGGGCACCTAGTTCTTTCAACGCTTCATACCATGGATGCTGTGGAAAGCCTCACACGGCTTCTGTCGTACTTTCCTCCTCATCAACACGATTCGCTGCGCATCATGCTTTCTCAAACACTCAACTACATCGTTTCCCAAAGACTGATTCCAAAAGCTGACCAGCGAGGGCTTGTTCCAGCTATGGAAATACTTGCCTCAAATGAACTTGTTCGGGAAGAAATCCAAAAGGGAGAAGACTTTCGAATTCTTAAAGATGCCATTAGAAATGGCAAGCGCTCCTACGGCATGCAAAGCTTTGATCAGTCTCTATTATTTTTCGTAAAGAAAGGTATCATTACTGAGCAGACAGCAATCCAGCATGCTACCAATAAGAAAGATTTAGAGCTAGCTCTGAGAGGCTTTGGTCAAGGCTAGGGCGTTGCGCAATTCTCATCCCTTTGAACAAATTTCAGGCATCTCTTGCAGAGCCACTAGCCGTTTACTTTCCAATACTGAGGTAGTACGTATTCGAAATCGAAGTTATCCAGGTCTACGGTAGGGTCCATCTTCGGCTTCTTTAGATTTCTAATGATACCTTTAAGAACAACATCACCGATGAAATCAAACTTGATCTTAATATTGGGAGCTTCATCATTGTAAACGAATTCATCGCCCTTCTTACGACGAATCACCTTCAAAGCCTCTGGTATCGCAATGCAAGCACCACCAACGGATAGATCTATCAGTTCGGCCTTGATCTTGATCACCTTACTATTTGTCGCCTTAATCGTAATCGCTTGGATAAAACAGTTGCTAAACTTCACCCGTTGATGCTTGCGTGTGCTTCGCTCTACGGAGCTTAGCAGACGCCAATCATCTATATTGACATTCGTACTTTCTGTCCCATAAACAACCTTGTTGATGTAATCAGCTAAGACTTGTTTTTCCCTGTCTTGGCCACTATCACAAAACTCTATCGATATTCGCTTTAAGTCGGTATTAAGGCTTTCTGGCCTCTGTCGATTAAATCCCATTGCAAATTCCCACTAGAGTCCAACAAAAACTGGTCTCTTTTCGACCAAGAGCATTGTTTCTTGAGAGAAAGGATTGTTCCAGAATGATCCCAGAGGTTTAAAATAGAGGTACTAAATTGTTACTTTTTCTAGGGAAATTTTGTTAGCTCATTTCATCACGTCAAAGTTTGCAGAATTTACCCGTAAGCCATGAAGATTCCAAGCCATAGGCCTAAGAATCTCCAATCCCCCAATCTTACTAGAAAAAATATTCTCGATAGCGTTCATCTGCCTGATCCTCAAATAAGATCCGGCAGGCTTCTCGAAGTCCTGGGGCACTTTTGATGGTGTCGTGAGACACAACCAGCGCAATCTTTGACCGACGCCGCAAGAAATCTTCAAGTTTGGTAATCATCTCAGATTTGGCGGCATAATGTAGCTCAGCACGGATGTACTCGGCTTCTTCGATCACCAAGTCTGCCATGCGAATGTCTTGCCGGATATCTTCCAGAAGCTCAAGAGCTCGCATGCCGTATCGTCTCCATAACCTCACCGACAAAGGTTCAGAGCTACTCACAGAAGTTAGCCCGTCCAAACCAATCAATCGTGCCTGCTTTTGAAATTCGCGCCAGACCGCTTCGTCTGGCTCGCCATACCACATGGTCTTGGCTTGAGGAACATCGATATTCATATCAATCATGATGTCCACTAGCTCTTCACCAATATTGATGCAATCAGTAAGCTTGCCACCGAAAATACTGACGTGGCGTCGATCCCGATCGACTTCAATCACATGCTTACGGGAAAGGTTAAGCCAATCGCCATCATCCTGATCACCACCTTTTTTCTTCACCACCAGTGGTCGAACCCCGCAGCGTTCAGCGATAATGTCATCGCTGGTCAAGGCTTGCTCAAGATTGAGTCGTTCGTTGATATTTTCTAGAATAAAGTTTCGATCCTCCTCAGTCACCCTAGGCGGCAAATCCGAAACTCTAGTGTCAGTGGTGCCTATACAAGACCGAGGGCCCATAGGAATCACAAAGAACATCCGACCATCGCTTGCAAAGAATGTTAGAACATGACGAACTTGACTCAACTTTCGAACGATGAGATGAACTCCCTTCGAAAACAGATGCTGGTGCTGAGTTTCTATATGGCTGTACTGATTGAGTTGATCTACAAAAGGGCCAGTAGCATTGACGATAGACCTAGCTTTTACCACAAACTCTTGGTTATGAATAAGATCCTTAACAAGAATATGCCAAAGTTTATCTTCGTCACTGTACTCCGAGTTCTGGACTTTTGTATAGTTGGTTGCCGCACAGCCATAATCCATCGCTTTACGAACAAACTTAAAAACAAAGCGAGCATCGTTATCAACGAGATATGAGTCTGAGTACTCCAGTCCACCTTGGGTATTGTCAATCTTCACAATCGGCTCTTCTTTTCGGATCTGTCTTTTAGACAACAGCCTTGGAGGCTTGGTGAAGAAGCGCCCCATGACCCAGTAGAGACAGGAACCAAGGAATACTAAGAGCCTTGGCTTTCTAAATTTCTTAGGAAGTGTTGTAAAGAATCTGATCTCCTTCACCTGACTTGGAAACGAGCGAATCAGGCGATTACGAGAGGCACAGAGATTCCAGACCAAGCCAAACTCGTAGGACTCCATATACTTAATACCGCCCCAAGCGAGGTTGGAGGATTCCTGACTTGTATACGAGGCAAAGTCCTTCTTTTCCACGAGGGCAACCTTGCTCCCTTTAGCCGAAAGAGCAGCTGCAGCTACAGAGCCGTTGATCCCTCCGCCGACCACCAAAACATCGAAAATTTTTGATTTTAGCTGACTTAGATTCGATTCCCGAAGTGACAAACTACACTCCATTCCTAGGCAGAATTATATTTAAGAAACTCTATCATGTTGTTATCCATGACAAAAGGGGGACTTTTTGAGCTGCAAATAAATAAAAATCTTTCGCGAAAAGGCAGACGTTAGCCTAGTTTAGAATCAAACCTGCCGTCCAGATCACTTTTAGTTTTGCTCAAAACCTTTAAAATAACTAGCCATTTTCACAGAACTGGCAGCATATCCGAGCCTCTTTAAAAGATTTGGTAAGGATTAAAGGGATGTTCCGATACGCAGTAGGTACCGTTGACGAATTGTATTGAGTACGTCAGAATTTAATAGAGGTTTCAGCAATGGGTGCCAAAGAAGACAAGAGCCCAAGGAACTACTTCCGCTTGGAGTACCCCAATGAAGTGCGACCTAGGATATTCATCGACAAAAACTCTTATCCTGTCATTAACCTCTGTGAAGGAGGAGTCAAATTTGCGATAGACCCTCGCAAGGACGACGTCGAAGCGGAACGAGTGCACGAAGCGGTCATTGTCTTCCACAATTCTGACCAAACTGAAGTCATTGGTAAGGTCATTCGCTCAGAAAAGGACTCTGTTGTTTTGAAACTCTCTGAAGGAGTCCCCTTGCAGCAGATTATGGCCGAGCAACGCTTTCTGCTTAATAAGTATGGCACACTCCGTCGGCCTCTCGAAGAAAAATAGTTTCTTCCTCCCTCTGGTCCCTCAATCGTTTTGAACGTTTAAATACGGAACAATTATGACCCAGTCCGACTCGTCATCGAAGCTTGGTATCTATCCCATTCTTGTTGTGTTAGGGGTTTTGACGACTTCATTCCTTACGGTTCTAGGCATTTGGGGAGATGAGGAGATCCACGTTCACGCCCGGGTATTGCGTGACGCCGCGCCGCTGGACTATAAAGACGAATTCAACACCTCTCTACAAAACGCTATTATGAACAACTTCGGCCCTGAGCTTTGCAACCAGCCAAATCGCTTTTTTTCCAACTTCGAAATCGCTGGTTCTGCACTCACTCCTGTTCTGGAATCGATTTACTGGAATGAGAACCTCTTCGATCTCGAAAAGGAGGCCTATCGGCGCTGTGAAGCTCGTCATATTAAAAATACAGTGCTGTCATGTTTTCTATTCAATCCACAGATGGTTGACGATATTCCCGGTTTTTTGGGTTCGTCTCAAGTATTTGTGGAACTCTACCTGCATTTTCGTGATGCCAAGACACGGGCGACCGTATCCTGCCAACAAGCTCTTACAAGACAAGAGACCCACCTGACTGCCTACTACAGCTTATATTGGAACCAGTTTGAAGATTCAGAGCTCGTACCATACCGATTGACGGGGGGATTTCGAGAAGTGGTTCGTGGCCAGCTTGAAGCTCGGATCGTAAACTGAGGTGACGCGAAGGTCACCCCGAAAGAAAGGACTACAGCTACAGCAGGGTCTTAAACCAGCAAGCTGGACGAACCCCTACTTCTGTACCACTTGTTCTTGAGCAGGTATGAGCTAGCGAATCTCGCTCACCATCAGCACCATTGCGACGACTGCCTAGTGATTTGCCTGGAATGGTGAACGGGTCCCATTCAGCATCACAAAGAGCACCTGCCATGTAAGTATCGAGGCGACACTGCCCCGCTGGATGAGAGTTATCTGTGCGGCTAACCTTGCTCTTCGAAGGTGTCTCGAAAGACACAGTTTGATTGCGTAGTGCCGAGAGCAAATCTGCAAGTGCCTTACCACCCATCATGGAACGGTAGCAAAGATCCTGATCCACTTCTAAAACCCAGACCTTATCACATAGTGCCTTAGGGAGTGGATCGACAGATGCTCTAAACGAAGCATTTATATCAACTTCATCGCGCCATAGCTCGCGGGCACAGCTGATCGTGGAAAAATAGTCAGACTGCCCTTCGTTAGCGGCCCATGACGATGAGTATGGATAGCCACCCAAATGATGACCAAGCTCGTGACAAAGGACGAGAGCAAAGCCATCAATGGTTACTTCTGGACGCCGAGCGAGGCCTCCGTACATATTCACATTCCAAGATCCAAAAAACTGGCTGGCACTAGCATTCACAGTGCTGTCTGACCAGCGACGATTGATACGAAGACTAGCACCGAATGCATCTTGGATCAGGGGTTTGTAGTAAGCTTCAGCCTTGTCAATAGCCTCGTTGAACTGCTCCTCCGTAACATTTGATTGGAGAACCGTATCCTCCAGGTGTAGGGTGTTGGGTGGTAGAATCGTTGCGTGTGCGCTGCCTGCAATTAAAAACAATGCAGCCATGGCTCCTAGATAATGAGTGAGCATCTTTCTTCCTTCCTTATTCTGAACTATTTGAAAAAAGTCTAACCCATTATTAAATTGGTCAGCCAGCCAAACCCAATTTACCAATATTTAACCAGTCTCCCAAAACAGGTCTTAAACCCCTTGAATGGACCTCAATTTGTGCTTTATTTTAGACTTAGCTAACTTTGAGTTTTTTCCTACTATCCTGTACTCTATGAAGGCCTTTGATGATGAACTTCGCTCTAGGAAGCCTTTTTGGTTTCTGCCTGTTTTGGATTCTTTCAGATTCTTTTTTTATGTTTTGTCTGCGTTCCGTGACTTTGTCACTGTTTGGTAAGAGTGAGTTTTTCGATCAGCAAGAACAATTGCTCAATATCGAGCAAAACTCATCTTGGGCGAACCTGGGCTATTGGTCTAATACCAGAAGCTACCCCCAAGCTGCTAAGGCCATGGCTGTGCTACTTGGAGAGAGGTGTAAATTAAACTCACATGATAAGGTGATCGACATTGGTTTTGGCAATGGTGATCAACTTTGCCTTTGGATCGAACATTTTCAAGTCAGGGAGGTTCAGGGGTTTAACATTTCCGAATCTCAGAATGCTCTGGCTCGAAGAAGAACCCGCGCCTTAGAGCGAGTCAATATCTTTCAGGGCAGTTTTCAGCAAGTCCCCACCGATACAAGAGTCGATAAGATTCTGGCCTTAGACTGTGCCTACCACTTTCAGTCCCGCGAAACTTTTTTCAGCTTCTGTCACAAGACTCTTAACCCGGAGGGCGGTATTGGCCTCGTCGACCTCACCGTAAACCTTAGCCAAGTATCTTTCATAGAAAAGGGCATGGTTCGGTTGATGGCAGCAGCATCAAAAATCCCTTTGGAAAACCTAGTGGATCGCTCCACCTATGAGAAACAGCTCTCTGATCACCACTTAGAGCTCCTCGAATGGGAGGATATATCTGAGCAAGTCTTTAGTCCCTTTTCTCAATTCGTTGCACACCACCACACAGAATTCGCTAGCTGGAGCAAACCCGACCATTGGTTTAAGTACCGGATCAGCGCCTGGGTTCTCCAATGGCTTTACGAGCGTCGCCTGATTTCCCTTGCGGTCATCATAGCTAAGCAAGGAACTAAATAACCGATTTTATTAGTTATAGTAACTAGAGAGCAACAATTAGTGGAAAGTTTTTAGCGAGTTTACAAAATCCACTTGAAACTATCCACAAAGTACGCTATTATGACTCAGCCATAAGGCTTGTCTTGAGGAGTTGTACTATGTTGTTGAAGTTGCTGCCATTAACCCTATTGCTAGGATCTCTAAACCTCTCTTGTCAGAATGCGGAGTTTAAAGGTGTTGAGAAAAACAACGCTGAAGTTTGTGAGTCTGGAGAGGTTTACACAGGAGCGAATTTCCTGTTTCTTGTCGATAATTCAAGGTCAATGATCGACACCGACTGCCCTAGCGGAGACTCCGCTAATTGTGGCCCCACCAATCGCGAACGAGCAATTCTTTCGGCTTTCGATGCACTCACCGAAGCCTTCGTGTCTAGTGACCGTGACGAAGCCATCAGCTCTATAGCCATCGCTCGCTTTACCCCAGACAATCGGAATCAAAGCTTTGAAGACATGCCTGCTGAGAGTTATATTAGCGTCGAGTCATTCCCTGAAAATCGCTCAATGTTAGAACAGCGGCTTTCATTTACGCGCTCACCAAAAGGCGATACTCCGTATTTGAATGCCATTCTCTGGGGTGAAAAATTTGTCAGCGAAGAAACATCTGCCAACGGTCGCAAAAACATTCTTGTGTTGGTGACTGACGGCGAACCAACAGACAAAAGCCCAAAGGAGGTTCGTGAGAAAGCTGAAAGTTTGGATGCTCCTATCATCACCATCCGTGTCAACCAAAGTGGGCTGAACATGGAGCAAAGACGGGATATTCACCAGGGTGTGATTCAGAAAAACTATTCTCAGTGGACCACTGAGAATTACGATAATCTCAATCTTTACGTGGATGACTTGATGAGCCTCCCTCAGGACATTTCGAGCCGGGAGATCATTGAAATTTCGTCTGTTGCAGAGCTGGAGGCTAAGATCTTTCAAGACATCATTCTTGAAACAGTTCCTTGTCTGCCAAGCAAATAACTATCTAAGCAAGAAAGCCCTCCGAAAACAGAGGGCTTTTTTCTACTTCTTCCGGCGTCCTTTTGTTCCCGTTGCAGGCGCTTCTACCGAAGCACCTGGCACTTGAACTGGCTTACCGTCAGCCGCCTTCTTATCATCTAGGAGGCCAAACTTATCCTTCACTTCCAATTCGATGCTCTTAAACACATCTGGGTTCTGTGCCAAGAACTCCTTGGCCTTCTCGCGTCCTTGACCCAATCGCTGATCCTTGTAGGAGAACCATGCCCCCGTCTTATTAACAACATCCTTGCTCACTCCAAGATCAAGAACGTCGCCAGTTTGCGAGATTCCCTCGCCAAACATCACGTCAAACTCAGCTTCACGGAAAGGCGCTGCCACCTTATTCTTGACCACCTTCACACGTACTCGGTTTCCAACAACCTCATCACTCTGCTTGATGGCTGCGATTCGTCGGATATCCATACGAACCGATGAGTAGAACTTCAACGCGTTGCCACCCGTGGTCGTTTCAGGGCTACCGAACATCACTCCAATCTTCATCCGAATCTGGTTGATGAAAATGACTGTACAATGAGAGCGTGCGATCGAAGCTGTCAGCTTCCGCAAGGCCTGCGACATCAACCGCGCTTGCAGACCAACATGGTGATCCCCCATCTCCCCTTCGATTTCAGCCTTAGGCGTCAGCGCTGCAACGGAGTCGACAACGATCAGGTTAACAGCGTCACTTCGGACTAGCATATCCACAATCTCAAGAGCTTGCTCACCAGTATCCGGCTGGGATACCAAAAGCTCCTCAAGGTTGACACCGATCTTCTTAGCGTAGGATGTGTCGAGAGCATGCTCAGCATCCACAAACGCGGCAACGCCGCCAGCCTTTTGAGCTTCAGCAACAGCATGCAAGGTTAGCGTCGTTTTACCACTTGACTCTGGACCGTAGATCTCGACAATCCGCCCCTTAGGCAAGCCGCCCACGCCAAGAGCCATATCTAAGGACAAAGCTCCGGTAGAAATAGCTTCCACCTTCGATGCTGCCCCATCAGCCGTTCCAAGGCGCATGATAGCACCTTTACCAAACTGCTTCTCAATAGAGCTAACCGCTGCATCAATCGCCTGGACACGCTCTTTAACATTTTCCATTACCATGGCCTTAGACCTCATAAGTAAGTTTTTTCGAATCCCTTAGAGGCTGCCGAAAAGCCCAACCTCTGCGTTATGTATCGATAAAAAGTTTTCTTTGCCGCTCACTATCTTCAGCTCTGATAGACCTTCGCCAAGCTCTAGAGCTTTAGATAGACTTCAAACCAAAATTCTTTTCCTAAACCAATGCTCTACCAGCCGAGCAGGCTAAGACACCGGTGCCTCTATCTTTTCTAGCCGCTCCAGATTGAGCAAAGTGCCCCCAACCACTGCGAAAGGATATAGGAATATCTGCAAACCGGGGATCGTCAACCAAAGACCTAGACCCATGATCGACCAAAAATCTTTCAGCGCCGCCTCACGACGCTGCCGGAAACTTTGGCCACGCCTCGCAAGTGGGTAGTCGTAGAAATCCCAGCCAATAAGGAAAGCTGTCAGAAAAACAGCGACAAAATTAACAATAGGAAGGAGCATCAGAACTATGGATACTCCGAGAATTGCGACAATCTTCTTCAGTTCCTCTGGTATCAACTTTATAGATTCCCAGAGAGAAATCTCAACCACTTTTCCTGTTTTGTCCCGCTCCACTGCAGCAGAAACCACCTCGTAGATAGGCGCTGAGATGATGTTAGAAACAAGCAAGCCACTAACGAGTGTTAGTATGAAAATAATCACCGAGGCGAAAAAGCGCGCAACGTTAAAAGCAATCACCCATAGAAAGCTTTCTCCTGGCTCGAACAAGACCCAGTCATAAATAACGTCCCGGTGCTCCCAAAAGCTGCTGAACATTAGAACCACAGACAGGATGCCAATGAAGGAGGGGATCAGCAACATCATGAGATACTTAGGGTTCTGCCTTAGCCAAGACATTCCCAACCAATACGTTTTGAGACCTTTTGATAACTGAGCAACGGGATTTGCCATTATTTCACTTTCATCGCAACTGTTGACATAGGCACCACAACCGAAAGTGCTCGCCTGACGTGGCATTCACTATGAATCGGCGGAATTCATTTTTCCATAGATGATCCACATAATGCTAGAGACTTTTTCTCAAAACACCATACACCGATATGGTAAAGATATTTATTACAGGTTTCGTTTCACAAGACAAGCTCAGAGTGACGAGAGATCAGGAATCTCATGTATCACTCGGAGTCGCAATAGCAAGGTTCGCAGAAAAGAAAAAAGCAAAGCGGACCTAAGAAGTACCCTAAGGTGACTTGACAGCCATAGCCCGCGCCATGACTTCCTTCTCAAAATTTTCTTTCTCAGGAGAGAAGCGTATCAATGGTACAGCAAATGACACAGCCATAACGAATATTCCTAGCACCCCAAAAGCATCCCCATAGCTCAGACTTTCGCTGCGAAATAGAAAGCCAAACACGACGGCTCCCATATTGCCACCAGCCCCTACGATGCCAGACACCACTCCAAGATGCTTACGATTGATAAAGGGCACCACAGCATAGGTCGCTCCTTCAGCCATTTGCACACAAAGACTGAAAATGATCATTGAGAAAACCGCAGTCCAAAGGATATCCATACTTGAGAATAGAAGTAGCGCTGCCCCTTCTAAAAACAATATCAGGGCGAGAAAGCGCACCCTTCCCTTCAGCCCTGATTGAACTCCAAAGCGGTCAGCCCAAACTCCTCCTAAGCTGCGCGCAAAAATATTCATCAGACCAAACAATCCAGCCATCAATCCAGCTGATTTCAGATCCAGCCCAAATCGATCGATATAATAGAGGGCAGCGACGTTATTAATGGTAAGCTCCATACCAAAGCAGGCACCATAGATAACGAATAGAAGCCAAATTCTATAGTCTTTAAGAAGTTCTTTGAGATTGCTTTCGCCATCGATATGCTGCGCGAGATCCTTCTTTCGTTCATCTTTAAGCTCATCCCAATTGCCTTGAGGAAAATCCTGGGTATAGCGAAAATAGAGAAAGGCACAAAGCAAAAGTCCAAAGGCCGTTACGACCATAGATAGTCGCCAGCTCATTGATGCCGCAAATCCTAATCCCAAAAAGCCAGTAAACACTAGAGGCATCACCATTTGCGTAACTCCACCCCCTAAATTACCCCAGCCTGCTGATGTTGCGTTTGCAGTTCCGACAACCCGGGAGGTAAACATCACGCTGGTATGATACTGAGTTAGAACAAACGAGGCACCAATACAACCGATGAGCAATCGTGCGATCAAAAAAGTTTCATATGAATTTGAGAAGGCTATGCCAAAAACAGGAATAGAACCAAAAGCCAACAAATAGGTATAGGTTTTTCTAGGGCCAATACGATCGCAAACATACCCCAGAAGCAAACGCATAATCACGGTTGCTGAGACACTCGCTACGATAATCGTACCGATTTGTGATTTCGTCAGGCTAAACTCATCTCTCACAACTGCCATAAGAGGCGCAATTCCAAACCAAGCAAAGAAACACATAAAGAATGAAAGCCATGTAATGTGAAAGGTTCTCATGGGGACCGACTTAAAGTCTGTGAGGTTTAAGCGACCTGCTTTGTGCTGTTCCATAATAAACTCCCGAAAAAGAGACTTTTGAGGTGATCAATGCACAGTATGCATGCCTCGAACCATTTCGCTTCCTAAATACACGTTTTCGAAGTGAACCATTATGTAAGGCTTGTACGGGAAAGACACCTTAATGAATGGACAACTCACAAGAGAGTCCTTGCGTTGCAGCATGTTTCCAAGCGAGTTTAAGGAAAACAACGAGAGAGTCGATCCATGAGCAAAAAAATCTGTATTATAGGTAGTGGTATGGCTGGAGTTAAGCTAGCGGAAAAGCTATGCAAGCAAGGACAACACCACTCCATAACTATCTTTGGCAAGGAAACCCACCTACCATACAACCGCATTCTTCTTTCTTCGGTTCTAGCGGGTGAGAAGTGCTTAGAAGATATTCAAACCCACAGCCAAGAGTGGTTTTTAAAGAATAACATCGAATATCGAAGTCGTTGCTCTATCGAGACGATCGATTGGCAAAACAAGGTCCTTATAGATCAAAGTCAGCGTAGCTACGAATACGACGATGCTATTATTGCGACTGGATCAACAGCCTTTCGCATTCCTATCCCTGGATCAAATCACCCTGATGTCCTAGTTTTTCGTGACATGGATGATATCACTTCGCTGATGGCTATAGATCAGAATAAAACTGTAGCTGTCATCGGTGGAGGCTTGCTTGGTCTCGAAGCTGCCTATGGTTTACATACTCGTGGCATCAAAGTTAAGGTTATTCATCTTCTTGATCATCTTATGGAGAAGCAACTCGACTCCAAAGCATCGCAGCTTCTTCTTTCTCAGTTGAGCCAAAAAGGAATCGAATTTCATACCAGCACATGTAGCCGCGAAATCGTCATTCAAAACGATCGAATTATAGGTATTAAAACTAAGGACGATCAATTTATTGCAGCCGACAAGATCGTAATGGCGATCGGCATAAAACCCAGAGTTGACCTCGCAAGACGATCAGATATTCCATGTAACCGAGGGATTCTTGTCAACGAATTCATGGAAACTCAAGTTCCCAACGTCTATGCATTGGGGGAATGCGTGGAATTCGATGGGCAAACCTTTGGTCTTGTAGCTCCGCTTTACGACATGGCTGATACCTTAGCTAAAAATCTAAGTCAAGGCGATGAGCCCGCGCATCCTTACGAAATGCAATCTTACCCGACACGGCTTAAGGTATCTGGAGTAGACCTGTATGTATCAGGCTCTCCAAATGCAGATTCTGGAGATGAAGAACTGATTCTTGTTGATGAAACAGCTGGTATCTATCGCAAGATTCTGATTCATGACCACAAACTCAAAGGTGTCCTTCTATACGGTAATACTGATCACAGTCACTGGTATCAGTCTCTATTAGTAAGCCAAGATTCGATTGAAACCATGCGAAACCATCTTGTCATTGGCCCCGGCTCTCATGTAGAGACAAGCATGGATATCAGTGCGATGGCCGACGACGAGGAGGTCTGTGGCTGCAATGGTGTGAGTAAGGGTGCCATCGTATGTGCTATACAAGAAAAGGGTCTGTCGTCATTAGGATCGGTGAAAGCCGTAACAAAAGCAGCAACAGGATGTGGCAGCTGTGAAGGGTTGGTTTCTGGAATCATGCAATCGCTAAACGGAGATCACTTATTAGAAGCGAACGAGGAAACGGGAATCTGTCCTTGTACTCCATGGGATCATGATCGCATTCGAGCCTACATATTTAATCACAAGATGGAATCGGTGACGGAGGCTTTCCAACGCATGTCGTGGATCAATCGTGATGGTTGTCATAAGTGCCGCCCGGCCGTGAATTACTATCTCTTGGCTGCCAACCCAGAAGGATATCAAGACGATCCTCAATCCCGCTTTGTAAATGAGCGACTCCATGCCAATATCCAGAAGGATGGCACATTCTCTGTTATTCCTAGGATGTTTGGAGGCATGACAAGCGCTGATGAGTTGCGAGCCTTGGCCGATACGGTCGACGAATTTAACATTCCAACGGTAAAAGTCACTGGTGGCCAAAGAATTGATCTTCTCGGCGTAAAGCGCGAAGACTTACCAAAGGTATGGCAGAAACTCAATCAAGCGGGCATGGTATCTGGACATGCCTATGGCAAAGCAGTTCGAACTGTGAAAACTTGTGTAGGTTCTGAGTGGTGTCGCTTTGGAACTCAAGACTCGACATCTATGGGAGTCGAAATTGAAAGAGCCACGTGGGGGTCTTGGACACCTCATAAATTCAAGATGGCAGTTAGTGGCTGCAAGCGCAATTGTGCCGAAGCTACCATCAAAGACTTTGGAGTTGTGGCTGTAGAATCTGGTTGGGAAATCTATATTGGTGGTAATGGCGGCACTAAGGTTCGCGCCTGTGATTTTCTTTGCAAAGTAGAAACCAGTGATGAAGTTATGGAATATACGGGCGCATTCTTGCAACTTTATCGGGAAAACGCTCGCTACTTAGAGCGCACAGCCCCCTGGATCGAACGAGTCGGCTTGGATTGGGTTAAGGATGAGCTAGTCCATCAAGCGGCCAACCGCTCGACCCTATACGATCGCTTTCAACGATCTCAAGCTCGAAGCCAAAGCGATCCGTGGGCAGAACTCAGCAAATCCCCACATCCTAGTTTGCAAGCATAAGTCGAGGGAGTCTAACTATGACAATGAAATATTTAAAAGTGGCAAGCCTTGACGATATACCTCGTCAGGGCGGGCGTGGCTTCCTATGTGGAGCCTATTCGATCGCTCTTGTTCGGACCATCGATGATCAGCTTTTTGCTATTGAGAATAGTTGCCCTCACCGCAAGGGCCCTCTTGCCGACGGCATCGTTCATGGAACAAAAGTAACCTGCCCCCTTCATAACTGGGTCTTCGACCTCAAAAACGGCCATGCTGAATTTCCGGATGAGGGGCAAGTAAAATGCTTCCCAATAAAAATAGAGCATAACGATATCTATGTTAGAGTTGAGATATGAGCACCCAAACTAGTTGCGCCTACTGTGGTGTAGGCTGTGGCCTAACAGTAAACTATGAGCGCGGTCACTACCTTGTCTCTGGCGATCCTAGTCACCCATCAAACCTTGGTGCTATCTGCCAGAAAGGTGGAACTTTAGGTCAAACAATGCAACACAAGGGCAGGTTACTTTTTCCTAGTGTCAATGGTCAAACAAGCACTTGGTCACAAGCACTCACGGAAGTTGCAACGGTGCTACGTGAAACATGCTCCAATTTTGGCCCAGAAGCCCTAGGGTTTTATGTATCAGGTCAGATGCTCACAGAAGACTACTACGTTGCCAACAAACTGATGAAAGGTTTCTTGGGATCAGGAAACATTGATACCAACTCCCGGCTTTGTATGGCTTCAACAGTAGCGGCTCACAAGCGGGCCTTTGGTAGCGACACAGTTCCTGCTTGCTACCAAGATATCGATCTAGCCGACTTATTTGTGATCGTCGGCTCTAATATGGCTCATTGTCATCCAGTATTATTCGATCGGGTTCGAGACCGGCAGGCTCAAGGGGCAAGAGTTCTCGTCATCGACCCAAGGAAAAATGCAACAAGCCTTCACGCCAATCTCCATATTTCCCTCAAACCAGGAACGGATGTCGCCCTCTTCCAAGGTCTCCTGAACTTTATAGCTCAATACGGTGGCATCGATAATGCCTACATAAACCAACATGTAGCCGGAGCTCATGAAGCCATAGCGGCTGCTTCCTCCTATTCTATCCCCAAGGTAGCTGCAATATGTGAAGTCAATGAACGCCCTCTCGCTGAATTTTACAAACAGTTCCTCCAGCATCACCGTACCCTAAGCTTCTTTTCTCAGGGTCTTAATCAATCATCCTGCGGCACAGAAAAAGTTCTATCCCTACTTAATTGCCACCTGGCTACCGGGCGGGTAGGAAAGCCTGGTGCAAGTCCATTTTCATTAACTGGGCAAAACAATGCCATGGGCGGTCGCGAAGTTGGGGGACTCGCCAATCAACTGGCAGCTCATATGGATTATACCCAAGACAACCTAAAGACCGTTCAAGAGTTCTGGCAGTCACCACACATAAGCCGCAAACCAGGTTTAAAGGCCATAGAACTTTTTGAAGCGATGCACGCAGGAAAGATCAAGGCAGTTTGGATTATGGCAACCAATCCAATGGTAAGCCTTCCTGATTCGGACTATATTCGTGAGGCTCTTCGTCGCTGCCCCCATGTTATTGTATCCGAACCTTTTCTATCCTCTATGACTGTAAAACATGCCAGCATCAAATTGCCTGCGTGCACATGGGGTGAAAAAGATGGAATGGTAAGCAATTCCGAGCGCCGAATCAGTCGCCAAAGAGCATTCGCTTCCTACCCAGGCATGGCTATGCCTGACTGGTGGATGATCACACAGGTAGCTCATCACTTGGGCTTTAGCAAGCACTTTCAGTATAATCATCCTTTTGAAATATTCAAAGAGCATGCAAGGCTTTCTGGCTTCCGCAATCATGGGCAAAGACGATTCAACATCTCGGCTTTCGCAAACATGACAAAACAAGAGTATGAGGAATTCAAACCCCGCCATTGGCCTGTGTCGGCCGACGGCTTATCCCAAGCACGGGTATTTGATGATGGCATCTTCGATACTTCGACTGGAAAGGCTCAAATGAGCCCAGTTCAATACCATCAGGCCTCTACCTTTCCACAGGAGCAAGGCGCAACATGGACAATGATTACAGGGAGGGTGAAAGGACACTGGCATACCATGACCCGGACCTGTCGCGTTCCCAGTTTGAATCGCATCGATCCAGAGCCAATGATCGAAATTCATCCAGCCGACCTTGAAAGCCTCTTGCAGGATCAAACCGTCGATACAGGTATGCTGAGAGTCTATCATGGGGGTGGTGAATTTATTGCTCCCTATCTCCTCAACGAGCATATCCATAGACACACCATATTTATTCCCTTTCACTGGTCTGAAAAGGGTGGACGGTCGGTCTTGGCCAATCGTATGACACTTCGTCGAATTGATCCTTATTCAGGGCAGCCGGACTACAAACTTACAGGAGTCTCTGTTGAAATGTACGAAGGGACTAGATTAGGTATTCTAGCGAGTCGCTCTGCCCTTCCCTTGGCCAAGAATCACTTCGACTACCTCATAGAAATCCCCATGTTCGATCATGTCTACTACCGATTCGCCGACTCAAGAAAGGAGAGTAGCCAATGCTTTCTGGATCGTCATTTTCCTGAGCAATCATCCTACGATCGGATTCAACTTCAAGATGAGCAGCACAGGCACTTCCGCTATGCGTTTATGAATAAGCAAAAGCTGGAGCACGTGATTTACCTATCCCAAGGAGCACCCTTTAATATCAAGCCCAGTAAACTATCTTATTATTTTAAAAAAAACCCCCTAAATTCACAAGACCGCCTAGCACTTCTTGACCTTTCCTCAAACTAACTGTTTTGAGGATTCAGCTTAGGTCATTGCACCTGGCCCCTGAAATTACTCCAATTAGAAATCGTAATCCAGCAATCTTACCTAAATTTTGAAACCAAGGTGCCGAATAGAAGTACAGAAGAACTAGATAAGAAAGATGCAGTTTGTCATGGCGAAGTTCCTGCTAATGATATTATCAATACTTTCTGCAACGCAGGCGTTAGCTTACGACGCTTCCTGCATCAATATAACCAATATAAAGTATCAACTTGATTCTGCGCCCCACCCTTCTGAGCTGAATCAGGACTCCAATGGCTTCGTGCCGGTATTTGAAAAGAGGACATTTTCTCCACGTACAACTCCCCTATGGATCAAGTTCAACGTTCGCTTGCGAGACTGTAAGCAGCCCCTATTTTGGCAAATCGACAATTTGGAAATCACCAGTATCGACTTCTGGCAGTACCACGACAAGAAGCTTATCCTTCAAGATCGATACTACGGCTTCCGTGATACAGAGCGCTACTATCCGTACCGTAACTGGCCCAATTTTCAGCTTGATACTGATCGCAACGGGCCACATGAGATCTATCTACGAATCGACAGCTCGGTTCCGCTCACGATGCACTACAACTTCTTAACTAGCACTGAGCGTATGACTGAAGAGATTCAATCTCAGATCATCTTTCTGCTATTTTTCGGACTTGCAATCGGTCTATCAATCTATAATCTCTACCTATACCTCTCAACTCGTGATGCACCTTATCTTATTTATGTTGCCTTCGTCGTTATCAGCTGTGTTGCCACGACCATCAATGACGGCAATGCGGACTGGATCTGGCCACGGGAGGACGGTTGGCTCAAATATCTAACTCCAGTCGTCGCCCTCGTCGTCTATCTCCGTATTGCATGTGTCCGTGAAATGCTGCCACTCCGCTTTCAAGCCCCTGCACTAGATCGAACACTTCAGTATTTTGCACGAGGCTCCCTTGTTTTTCTTGTGGTAGGATGGCTCCCTAACCTTCATAACCTAACAACGTCCTTCATTATTCCCTATATCACCTTAACCACAACCCTATGTCTTATTACCGCCATTGTCTCCTATGCTCGCGACTTCAAACCAGCGAAGTATATGATCATTGCTTGGAGTGCAGCCACTGTTTTAGTGTGTCTTAAACTTCTCACCAACCTGGGTCAACTCCCTGAAAGCCTCCTGATGGATCACGCCTATAAACTTAGCATCAGCTTCGAGCTAATTTGTTTGGCTATGGTTCTGGCCAATAAAATTGATAGTCTTCAGAAGGAGCTTACAAGGCTTAATGAAAGCCTAGAGAAGAAAATTGAGAATCGAACGAAACAACTTAAGATGGCCAATAAACGCTATAAAGAAAATCAAGCCTATGTGATCGAGCAGGAGAAGTTCGCAGCCCTGGGCAGGATCGCTGATGCCTTGGCCCATGAGGTGAATACTCCGCTGATGATTATTCGCACCGGAGCGACTATTTTGTCTCGCCCCAGCACCATGAGCGAAGAAATGATTGTTAGGCGCACAGGACAAATTGAGCGAGCCGTTGACAAGATCGAGAAAATCATTAAAGCCCTTACCATCACCTACCTAAACCCTATCACTCAGAGTGGCAAGCAAGTTAGCATCAAAGACTTCCTTCAATCGATCATCGACCTTCACCACGGCCTTTGTGTTCAACATGAGATCGAGCTGCAAACCAAGTTCCCCGATGGCATCAGCATTCCAGGTAACCCTCTCCACCTAGCCGACATTATCAGTGAAGTGTTCGTCTCCGCGATCAACTCGGTATCCGATCTCGATGAAAAATGGATCGAGATGGCGGTCACACGATCTAAAAACGACATTATCATCACTGTTAAAGACAGTTGCACCGATAGCGATAAGGATACAAGGCCCCAGTTATTTGAGAATATTGAGGCCCTCGGCCCTGATAAAACCAATATCCCCAATGACCATGAAACGAGTGTCAGCATCGGTATCGCTCACCAAGTGATTCGATCTTATGGAGGTACTATGAGATTTATCCAGAATAACTTCTATACTTTGACGACAATCAAGTTTCCGATCGATGTTGATGATCGTAAGAAACCAGCAGCATAAGGATGAAAGGCCGTGGAAGCATCTTCTATCATAAGCCCTTCCGTGATTATTGCGCATCAGTCAGATGCTATGGAAGACCTAGTCAATCGTATGATCGACGATCAGGTATCGAGTGTTCTTGTCGTCAATGACCATGATGAAATCGTGGGAATTGTCACAGAACGTGACATTGTGAGAAAGTTTACCCTCATCTCCAAGGCAGACAAGCTCAAGGCTAAAGTGATTACGGTGATGACACGGCCTGTAAGTTTTGTTCGGGTTGAGCACCTAGAACAGGATATCGCTAAACTCCATCAGAAGCTTGGAATCCGTCACTTTCCAGTCCTTTCTGGTCAGGAGCCTCAGACCGCTAATTTGGTGGGTATGTTGACGTCAACAGATATGTTTAGGATCTGGGTCCATAATCAAGAAAAGTCCAAAGATGGTAGCCAAAGCCACGAAAAGCGATATCGCCTGACCATTGTCATGTCGAATAAAATCAGTCGAGCGAAGTACCGCAAGGTGTTTGAATCAATGGACTACTCTATCGACATGGAGGGTAGCTACGAGGAGCTGATCCAAAAAGCCCATAATCATAAGAGCCTTCTTCTCTTCGACCTTGATGACGACTATGGAGACCAAGGCCCTATACTTCTTACAAAAGCGATAAGTACCGGGAGCCATGTGATATTTCTAACCCAACGACTCACTGTTGCTGGAGAGTTTAAGAAGCGCCTTAAAAACCCCCTTCATCACATTATGATCAAGCCCTTGGAACTGAGTTACTTGGAGTTTCTTCTCGAAGAGAATAAAAAACTTCACCTTTCTCAAGCGGGATGACTGTCAAATTATATACTCGTTGGCCGATACAGAGCTATGCTTGTATCGATCGCCATATTGATATTCCTTTCTACCAGCCTGGCTTTCGGCCAGCAAGCTGGAACGGGATATCTCATGCCTTGGAAGGTCATTGGTATTGATGCCGATCGACAGTTCTGGATGAAAGACGCTTTAGAGGAATCTTGGCAAGCCATTCGAGATCGATATCTGAACCAAGGAGTGCCGCTTGATGAGGTTGAGGGCTTGAAGCTAACCATCAACCAGAAGCACCATGCTCGACTCTTTGTCCAGGGAAAAGCAAGAGATCAGGCAAACACTGACTTTTTTTTGCAGCCGATTCTGTGTCGCATTGATGATCAAGCCTATACTTTCCTTCAGTCTGGGCCTATACGCACTGGGCTTGTAAACTACTCCGCACAAAGCACCTTCCCTATTCAGGGCTTACTGGATCGCGACCAAGACGTGACCAAAAACCAGATCAATAATGCTATTAATAAGTGGCCTGAATTGCAGCGATCACCCCGTAAATCCCCCCTAAAACTGAAGTTGGCGCTCAAGAGGAGTAGCAACGATAGTAACCTAGGTGCAGACCACTGCTTAAACGTAGCATTTTCCCAGAAACTTTTTGCACAGCACCCTATCCAGCAATTCGTCGGGACGGAGAACACTAGCTTCATCAAAAAGATTATGATGCCCCAGCAAAGACTAAGCCGAGCCAACCGAACGATTCATCTGGACTGGCGTAAGCTCGACGATCGCTGGCAAGCCTATGGGGAAATCTCTGAGAGCGTATTCGGAAACTGGATTGGAGAAGCTGTTACCTGGAATATAAAACGCCCCCTACAAGAACTCGTCACTGCTGAGAAACTCATAGCTCAGCTAGCCTTAGAAGCGCAGGCACTAGACCCAGAATCTAGCCCAAGAGTGGCATCCATCTATGGAGCCTGGGCCTACTTGGATAAGGGCCGAGCTTGGGGCCTAAAGGTCAATGATCGAGTCTATATCGAAAGTGGTGATAAACGTGTAAAAGGCCACGTGGTTGGCTTCTTCGGACCTCGCAAGGGCCTGCGCTCTACCCTGGGATATCCTATTCATGAGGGTGCTATTGTATTTGTAAGAACAGGGCAGAAGGCTATTCGTATTGGTGATGCTCTTACGTTTGACCCCACACGGTACCCCGCACCGTGGCCACCTGTACCGACTCCAATTGATCGCCCATAAAAAGAGCCTGGGTTTTAACCCAGGCACCTTAGTGATAATTATAATATAAGTGGGATCACTTCTTTTGGCGAAGCCCAAGTGCCTGCACACCCAAGCCACGAGTGACGATATCATGGTGTCCAACAAAGGACTTCTGCACTTGCTTGCGTAGCCCTTTAATGGTTTTATAGGGCCAGTTCTTTTGGACGATGTTCACAATCCATGAAGGCAACAACCCTTTAGGGTCTGCTAGATATTCTACCTCGACGTAGGTCTGTTTACCATTTTTAGAGGGGTAGAGTCGGTACTTGCCCATGATGATTTCACCTCGAACACCAACCGAATCATCTTCAGGCGCAGACTTATGCTCGACCGACTTCACATCAACCTCGATCATATTTCTATTACTATGGTATTGAAACTCGTAAGCATAGACAAAGTCCCGATCGCTAACGGGAAACGGCATACTGAACGCAGCATATTGGATACTCGTCAATCGGCTAGGAGTCTCAATAGTCCGGGCGTCGCGAAACTTATCAACCCAATCGTCTTTATGCTCGTGATCCATCAGGACCCAGACTATCTTTGAGGCTGGCGCATCAATCAAAGCTGCTCCAGCAACCCCTTTGACATTTGAGTCTTCGAAGCTTTTACGATAGACGGAGATACCGTCTTCAACTTTCACCTGTTCCCATTGATTGGCTTTCCAATTGTAACGCGCTTGGGCAGAGCCAGCGACAATGAGCAGTACGGCACTCAAGGCCCATGAAAACATACGATCTCCCTTTGTTAAGCGGACAACCTCTGGGTTATCGGAATTCTAGCGAAAATTTTTAAACATTAACCAAGAATTGCAGCAATAGGCTGTCAGATTATAGTCTTAGTTGATTGAAGGAGTGCTTTAATGGGTTGACAAGCATCGAAATATTAAATTGGACCAGCTGTAGCACCAATAGGGCCTGCGGGGCCCAATTGTGTTTGTATTCAATCGACTTCAGTTTTTTGAAGTCAATCCCTGGATTAATAATATTAAACGCGGATTTGAAAAATCGAAGTTTTAGTACGAGAGGTCTTGGATCAAGCGTAAGATATCTGATCGAGTCAGATCGAAACTCATTTCGAACTGATAGGCATCAGCATAGGACATCTTAGTGAAGGTCGTTCCAGCAGCCTGGAAATCTTCGCAGCTATAATCTTCCCATTCGGACCAATAGTCGTAGTCACAGTCACCAGCTACAGATTTAAATCGATTCAACTGAGAATTTGCCTTATTTGCAGCTGAGGAATAATTTTTAGAGCACTTTACTTCGATCACAGTAGACGCTTGGCCACCTTCGAACACCACCACATCAAGCTCGCCCTTAATGTTGCCAAATCTAGGTCCGTACTTGATCCCTGATTCAACTTGAGCATAAGGGTAGAGTTCTTGTACCTTCTCTACGGCGAGTAGCTCACACAAAGCCCCGTGGTTGCTTGAAGAGAAAGTCATAGACTCCCCTTGCTCGACAACAAGTTGATAGGCCTTCTGATAGCTGAGACCATAGGCATTGGACACAGCACTCCAAGCGATGAATGCGAACATGAATTTAGGGATCATCGTCGTCTTCCTAAGTGAGATGTGTGAGTGGCTAGAGGTTAGCCTCTTAGATTACGACGATTATCTAACAATGCCCCTCATAAAATCGATTAATATTTATGAAAGATTGCATAAATATAGCTTTTAAAGGGCCAGCACTTATTGCAAAAGTGCTAACTTTGAAACTAGGAAAGGCTATCGAAGCTCCATAGATCACGATCCATCAACTGAGAAGCTCTAATATTTTGCAGTGATTTCAACATACTAGATCCAATGTCTGGATTATCTGTTTCTAGCTTTCGCAGGAGGCCCTTGACCTTCGCTCGCTGAAGATTTTCCTGAGAACCGCAAAGGTTACAAGGAATAATCGGAAAGTCCAGTTCTTTTGCATAGTCAATCAACATTTTTTCTGGAACATAAACGAGTGGCCTGATGACGATGTTTCGGCCGTCGTCTGACTTTAGCTTTGGCGGCATAGAAGAAATCCGGCCGTTGAAAAACATGTTCAGCAACACGGTTTCGATCAAGTCGTCTCGATGATGACCTAGTGCAATCTTATTAAAACCATGTTCAGCAGCGTAATTGTAGAGGATACCCCGACGCAATCGAGAGCAAAGACCACAGAAGGCTTTACCCTCAGCAACTTTATCAGTCACGATCGAGTAGGTATCTTCCTCAACAACTGTTAGTTGATAACCCAAGCTTTCTAGCCAAGAGGCGAATCTTTCGCAGTTAAAACCAGGCTGCTTTTGATCCAAAAGAACAGCATGAATCTCAAACGGAATCTTCGAGCGTTTCTGGATCTCATGGAGCATCATCAACAATATCGATGAGTCTTTCCCGCCTGAAACAGCAACCATGACGCGGTCTCCCGGCTGGATCATACTGTAATCGCTAAGCCCCGAAACGATCTTTTTTCTAATTTTTTCAGCTAATTGCAAGTTCCAAACTCCCTTTTCTCAAAGCCAGCAGACTTATAACATAGGATCACGAATCCAGAAACGGAGAAAAGAGGACTGTTCCTTACTGATCGGTGCTTCTGAGATAGGTCGATGGCAAAAGATGAAATTAGATAAATTCATTCCACTAAGATCTTGAATTACAGTTTAAGAGCTGTTAACTTCGCCGCGCAAATTGAAGCGATCTTTATGACTTGTATAAGCTGATAATCAGGTTCAGCGTCTCTACCGGGCACCTAATGCCTGACTACAGGAGAAGAGATGACTATTGCCAAAATTATGAGATTGGGGTTCAAAAAGGCGACGACGCCATTCACGCAAACGTCTCCTTGGCTTTCTTATCCCCCTTGTTTACGCTCCCTTCTTGTGCTCTCAATGTTTCTTCCTTCGCTTTCATCCGTGTCTCTAGCCAAATCTTCCCCTCTTCCAAAAGACTATCAGCAATATCAAAGTGAATATCAGTTCGAAGATATCAAGAGCTGTCACAGCTATGGCGACTGCCGCAGTATTTTACAAGAGTACGCTCGACTCAATGCTCGGTTTATGAGCTATGACCGGGCACGGGAAGCTATGTTTCAAGAAGTCGATGTGATTGAAACGTCACAAGGCTCCCGAATGGTGCGCACCGTCTACTCATTAAAAACAGTGGTGGTGCCTCATCAGGGAGTTCCTAAACATACCCTGGCAAACACTGAACATACCTTTCCTCAATCGGGTCTCAAGCGGGGGAGTCGATACTGGGAAAGCAAAGCTGATCTTATGCACCTGTTTCCAACAATGAGCACCGTAAATTCGACCCGCGGTAGCCTCCCATTTGCCGATTGCGGAGGCGATGGGGACAACTGGCGCGTGTGCTCCCGAGGGTTTGAGCCACCTGATTCTCACAAGGGCGTTGTCGCCAGAGCCATGTTCTATATTTCGATCACTTATGATCTTAAAATTGACTATTCTCAAGAACAGACTCTTCGTCACTGGTCGAAAAATTTTGTGGTCGATGATGAAGAGAGGTTGAGAGCCCATAGGCTATTCCAAATTCAAGGCAATCGAAATCCGTTTATTGATCACCCAGAGTGGGTCAATCTTGTGAGCGATTTTTAGCCTGAGTTTAGGTTTCAAGTCACCGACTTGGCAAATCTTCTTACTTGGCTTAAGAGCCTCCCTCGAATGTCTCGGTCAGCGCCCGGCTGAGAACATTTTCCCTAATGAATTCAAAAGCATAATCATCGCCTTCGATGCCTATCTCAGATTCGCCATGGATGGGACGATAATCTGTATTGAGATAATCGAGGCATAGATGGATATTCGCAAGAAAACTTCGTTCTTTGTAAGCGGGCGGTCCTGGTATTTCTTCCATGGTGGATCGACTCTTCTCACCATTCTCATTCTAACCGTCCACTTCAGTCCCCTAAAAATCTATGTCAAAACTAGAATTATGGACCCCATCCTATTTAATGTTCGAGAATACTTAGGACAAACACCAAAAATTACCGATCGCTTAAAAATATTCGCCCTCGACGACTCAACGTTTTCATTTCTTGGCGGACCCCGCCTCACACCGGAAGACCTCAGTCGACTCTTGACTAATATGAGCCAAAGTAAGCCCAGAGCCATTATCATCGATGGTTTGCTGTCCGATACCCCCACGGGCAATTTAAGCCCTCTTCAAGAGATTCCACAAAAAGCACCTCAAGTCATCACTGGTAGCTATATCACGCCTCACAAAATTCGCTTCCGGGAAGATCTCAACATTGACACGGACCCGTTTCAACTCAGTACCTACCTCGACCCAAGCCTGGACCCCCTAGATTTGGAGTTGCCCATTGATAAGCGGTTAGATTGGTATGTTTACGGGCACTCGAAGGCCTACGACGGCTTATTTAAAGCCCAGGGTCACATCACCTACAACGATGATGGCACCATATCGCCATTTTATATGCTAAGCCCCGACACTGTCCTTCCACACATCAGCCTACATAGTGCATCTAGCGTTTTCATAGGTAAGAAAAGTCTTTCAATTAATGACGTAGATATCCCGCTAACAGCAACAGGTCGCGTGATCATCAATCATCGCCCACCTTTAGACTTCTATAATCGCACCAAAAGCCTTCGTTATCTCATTGAACGGGCCCGCGATGGGGTTCCTGAGGATCAGATTAACGAAGGGGATATCGTCCTGATACTTCTTGCATTTGCTACAGGGAATACGGACTTTCACGAAGGCAGCCCTTTTGGACAGATTCCTGGGGGTTTGATCATTGCATCGATGATCTCAAATATCGATCAAAACCAGTGGATCACCCCTTGGGAAATCACTCCTATCGCTATTATTGTAATGGCAATCTTTGGGACGATCCTCGGGATTCATGCTAGTGTGTCTGGCTTCTGGCTTGGCCTAATCGGAACACCAATCCTATATATTGGGCTTTCTATATACCTTTTTAGCTATCATGCAATCCAGTTAGAGTGGTTCCTACCCTCATCCATATTCTTTATCAATGGCTTAGTGTACTTTGCTCATAATCGTCTCCAAGATGAAATTAAACTCATTTCTATGGAACGCAATTACTACTCCGAGAAAGCTCTTCGTCTTGAAGAGGCGAACAAAATTGCGAAACTAGAAGGCTACCTTGCCCTTGGTAAAGCAGTTCAAAAGTTGTTGCTCCCCAAAAAGATGAAAGGCAAAATCGACAATATTATCTATCAGATGCTTTATCAGCCCCATTTAAAAATGGCTGGGGATTGGTTCTACATCTGGGATGTGTCCGAAGATGAGAAGCGCTTCTTTATCGGTGACGTGATGGGAAAAGGGCCATCTGCTGCCATTCCCGTAGCCAGTATCATGAGCATCTTGAAAGAATGCGAGAAGCGAAATCTCGATATGATGAGCACCTTACAGTTGATCAACAACCGCTTGATTGAACTCTTCGACTATCACATTACCACGACAGTAGCGACAGCTTCTGTGCATCGCGATGGCCGAGTTGATCTTGTGAATTGCGGCAGTCCTGGCTGGTTTCTTTACCAATCCAAAGGCACGCAATTTATCATGATGCGCAGTAGTCCCTTAGGAATTAGCGAAACGATCCAAAGTGTTCACCAAAGAATTCAACTAGAGCACGACCAATTATTATTCACCTTTACCGATGGCTATATCGAGGGTTCAAGAAGCATTCGCCGATTCATGCGGAACCTGGATCGCGATAGGAATTTCCTTCCAAACATCGAATATATCAATGAGAAACTACAGTCTATTTCCGAGATTGAACAGATCGAAGATGATCAATCCCTGATCACCATTCAATCTGCATAGACGGAGTCTGAAAACTTCAATTTCATACGTGTGGAATGATCGCCGTTCCAATCCTATCCAACTCTTCTAACATAGGAGACGCTTGGATTAGCAGGGTATCAAGACCAAGAGATTCATAGATTTTGATTCGTTCGATAATCTGTTCTGGCGTTCCAACTAAGCCGGGCCTTAAACCTCGATTGCTAACCGAATAGTCCTCGATACTAATCTTAGTTTTAAGTTGGCTTTGCTGGATAAAGTCTTGATAGCTGTGACGAGCCTCAGGAGATTGATCAACATCAGTAATTGATTTTCGTTCCCGTTCTGCTTCCTCTTCGGTTTCACGGCATATCATATAAGCTGCCATTCCATAGCTCAGAGGCTTATCGCCGAACTTCGCACGCCTTTCATTCATGTCAGCAATGTTGCGAGCTATATGATCTGGCTCGTCCCCATGCATCAAGTAACTATCGCAATACTGAGCAATCATGTTACGGCCTGCATCAGACTCTCCTCCCGCAAAGATCGGAATCCCTGGTACTTGAACCGGCTTAGGGCTTAATATAGCTTCGTTCACCTGGTAGTAATCCCCGGATAAGCTAAAACCTTCGGGTCCGTTCTTCCACATCCCTTGGAGGATTTGAATAAACTCTGAAGACCGAGAATAGCGGCTACTATGATCGAGCCATGAACCTGTGTACATCTCCATCTCACGCCGCCACCAGGCTGATACAAGATTGATTTCAAAGCGCCCTCCAGAAATCTGATCAATATTCGCTGCCATCTTCGCAACGATAGCGGGCAGCCGATAGCCAGGCCTAATAGCAGCCATAAGGCGAATATTGTCAGTAACTGCAGCCAAAGCTGAAATTGTGGTCCAAGCTTCGAGTACTGGTTCACCAGCTCCTTTGATATCGTTGAGGTTTAGCTCCGCGACCAAGATGGTAGAGAAGCCAAGTCGATCAGCTTTCTGAGCAACCTGGCGGGAATAATTAAAGTCGCTGCTCATGCCCTCTTCTGGACGATTGCGAAGCCATCCACCAAAAATCGGTAGCCAAATTCCTAGTTTCATTTCCCCTCCTCCCCTTCTATGAGCAATTCAGAAAGGAATGCTGCGATCCGATGGAAGCCGGGAGTTACCTCTCCGCTGGTTTCTATAGCTGGAGCATAGTTAGTATTACAATTGATATCATAGCTGTAGAGCTTTCCATCATGGCTTTCGATAAACTCAATCCCAGCAACCTCAATATTTGCGCTTGCCAATAGTCGTTCGTATTGAGCAATCAGATCCTGAGGCACATCTCGCCTTAAAGTAAACTTCGGACGACTTGGATCATCTTCGGAAAGCTGGCAGGAATCTGTGTGACAGCCATCGGCGGGGCATAGCTCGAAACCCTGGCTTGTATCAGCTTTTATTGCATAGTGAAAGCGACCGCCAATAAATTCACAGCGGGTGATGAAGGGCTCCTTCGGGACGATATAATCCTGGATGATATGCCGGTTTCCTGGAGCGGCGCGCCAAGAGTCTAAATCCAAGAACTGCTGCCATTCTTCGTCGCTTGAAATCTTTTGCACTCCGAGCCCCTTACCACCACAATCATACTTGTAGATAAAGGGGTAAGACATTTTCCTCCGTCCTTGCTCCAGTTGCTCGCGACCACCAACAATAAAGTGGGATCGCGGTGCTTGAATCTGATGTCTGTGGAACTGAAGATGTTGAAGAAACTTGCTGCGTTCAAGCGCAACCACCTCGCTACCGTTCACAACACGACGCCCCCAATGCTCCAGCCATGATAAGATACGATGACCGCTTTCTAGACTATACTGGTGATCACGGCTGGCTGATGATGCCGATAAGCGATTCCAGAAAACTCCTTCCGGTGGCTCCTGATCTAGATCAATCATCGACTCATCAACAAACCAAGGTTCAAACTGAAGCCCCTGTTCTCCCAAGGCCTTTTCTAAAGGCTCAAGCCATTCTGGATTTTCATACAATACATAAAGTTTGCTACGTTTCATAATAAGACCTCCATCACTTGAATCATCTTCTCTAGCACACAAGTTAGAAAGGATACAATCAGTGGCTGCGACAAGCCTCCCCTAGGAAAGTCCTGCCGTTTCTCAAGTTGGTGAAACATGAGACGATAGCATAGAGTGAATGGGAGACCCTCAATGACAAGCGCTCGGAAACCAAATAACAACCTCTTAGAATTACGACAACTCAGAGAGCCCCTTTTTGAAGAGGTTGAAGAATACGCCCTTATGAACATGGTCCATAACATCGGAGAACAGCTCGAAAAACGGGCAAAAGATCGTAAGTTAGCGGTCGATAATCGGCTCCTGCTCATTCCAGGCAATAAAATTTACGACTATCACGCACAGTTCCCTATCCAAGCCGCCTTCTTGCACCTCACCTGGTTCGAATTGATGAATCACTACAAAAAAGATATCGAACACCCTTCGTTTCAGCGGGTGCAGCAAATCATTGCAGAGGTAGAGGCCCAAGGCCCCTTCAGGAATGATATGTATGACAATTACTATGACTATGCTCGCGACTACATCTTCGAAGAGGGTGATTCGATCATGCGAGACGTGATGATGAATCTGCGGGACGTCCTAATTGAAAATGGCTGCATGGTGGGCGATATGGACCCTAATCGTTACTCATTCAAGATCGCATGGTAAGTCTTAATATAGGGTACGAATATTATACTTCAGCTTGCAACTTGCTCGACGGGTATCAAGCATAGGAAACTCTCGAAGTCTTTTTCTCAGCTCAGAAGTTGAACTCGACGTTCGGCTGTAAATACCTACAATGTTTTCACAGTTACCCGTGCTCAAACGAAAGCCTGAGTTTAAGCCTGGGACACGACCTTGAGTCGCTACGCAGCTGTTAAAGTCTTCCGTTTCAGCGAAGTTTAGGACTAGAGCACCCTCTGGTGAGAGACGATCCATGAGAATGCCAAACCATCGCTGATCAGCCTTTGCTACTCGAAACGGCTCGCCATAGTTTTCTCCGAACATATCATCGATAATGAGATCAAAAGGCTGTCCCTTGTAATTCTCGATCCATGCTTGAGCATCATCCTGCACCAAAAGATAGGGTGCTTGATTGAGACCAAAGAATCGCCTGCCGATAGTGAGATGAATGCGGTTTAGCTCAACTCCGACAATTTCGTCTGGAGAAAAAAGTTGATTCAGTTGGTGAAGGGCTGCACCGCCCCCAACCCCCAGTACAAGAATGCGCCTAAGCCGCCCCTCAGGTACAAAAAAGCCTCCTAAGGTGAGCAGATCCCAGACGCTACCCGTCATTAAAGATTTGGGGTTGTACTGGGTATGCAGCACCCCGTTGGTATACAATCGCTTGGAGGCTCCCGCTGTTCTCACTTCATAGAGCTTGTGAGAGGTCTGCTTTTGCCAAATCACGGCCATCTGATTCTCCTTTCATCCCGTTAGCGTCTGGTCTTTTTTAAACTATCTCGCTTAAAAGTCAAAACCTTACCGAGAACCCTGCGCCGCGCATAACGAATCTGAGACTGTTTATAGCGATTATGATTAGCTTCTCCTAGCATGTTCATCTTGTAGGTATCCTGATCGAAGATCTGTATTTCGAATGGGAAAAAACCAAGATACTTTCGAGAACGAACTTTGTCATAGTCGAGGAGTTTTGCAATATCATTGAGAACTGCTAGAGACTCTCGTTTGATCTCATGGCTTTTTAAGTAATCCTTGAGCTTTTCTTGCCATAAGGACGTCATCCGGGGGAAGCGAATGAGTTGTCTGCACGTTAATTGAATCGAGCGATAGTTATTGCCAGAATGGGGGTTTACCTGGCCGGTCATACGATCCGAGGGCCTCGTTACACCCTTTAAGAGGCTTAGAAACTCTTGCTGCGAGATACGGTTATCATCCAACATGATTCTGAGCGTTTCAACATTGTGCTTGAAGGTCTCGATATCAATAAGCGAATTCTTAGATCGTGATGGGTTGCAATTGGCAAAGGTCACCATATGATAGTCTCGGAGAAATTTGACAGCAACCAGGACATCACTCAACTCGCGAGGAATGATGCGCACTCCGATGAGATCATAAATTGTTTCCGCTACATTTGCTTTCTTATGAAGGAGCTTTAAGATGACAGACTCCCTAGACTTCTGCAATTTCCATTCGATTTTATATAAGGGAATGCATGCTCCTGGCTCACCGAACATCAAATTGCCATCCTCATCGCGAAATATGAACTGACGGAAGCGTTGCATGATTTGCTCGGCTGCAATCGAAAAGTCCGCAAATCTCTGAACGCCATCAATATGCGCAATGGTATGCATAATACGTAAAACGGCGCAAGCCCAAGCTTGCTTCAATGCAGCTTCTGACCGCCGATCGGAAGCTGCAATGATGAAATCCCGAACGTCGGCTGAATGGAGAAGGTCCTCTGGCGGCTGAACCCCTTTCTCCCACTCTTTCGGAATCAGATATCGTTCGATGAAATTCCAAGATTCAATTATAACGGCGTGCATTTTGCGAGCATCCACGGGGCTGTCTGGATCATAGCCGTAGTATTTCAAAAATTCAGTTGCATCGTTCCAGTTGCGAAACTTGAGATCCTCAAGATCAATAGACGACTTGCCTCCAATGAGAACATCCATCACACCCCAATTAAAATCCCAGAGCTTTCTAATTTCTTGAGCTTCAGTATCGTCCATAACCGTGAAAAGAACCGCCTATGTTAAAATAGATTCGTTAGGAATGGAGGTTTGAATGATAAAAAAATTTTTCCCATGGATCGCTGTAATCCCCTTTTTAATCGGAGCAGGAGAGACGAGAAGCGATAAGATGAGACGCCTAGCAACAACTAATAATATCACGACAGAATATGTTCACTCATGGAAAAAATTTCCCACAATTGCCGGCCAAGCGGTGGGAAGAGACGCTTTCATCTCAGTTAAGCCAACCCGTGGCAAGGCCGTTGTCGCAGTTTTTATCGCATCGTGGTGCTTGCCTTGCCAGGTTCTCATTCAAGATATCAAGGCTATGGAAAAGAAGTTCGAAATGCGACACACAAGGTTCGTCTACGTATTTGCTCATGACACTAAAGCCGATGCCGAAGGCTTTCGTCGCACCTATAAAATCGGCAGTAACGGGCTCCTAGCGAATGTGGAGCTGATGAAAACATTCCACCAACCGGAACTCCCAAGCATCTATGTCAGTGACCGGAAGACCTGGCTTGTGTGGCGAGCCGTTGGTGTGAAGCGGGAGCAACTCGCAGAATTAGACGAATTCTTGGATTACCATACCGCTAATTAGCACGGGTAGGATCGCTAGCCAAAGAGTTAGCGACCCTTGCCTGTTTCCAGATTTGAAGTCGACTTGATCATCTCTGGGTGCCAACGCAATCTTAGGTTGATAAGATCGTATTCCTGGTTCGACTTGCTACCACCGACGGCAACACCTACAGGCGCGCGGCGTTCCCCATCAATCGCAGCAGCATCGAAGTCTATAGACGTGGAGCTAGCTTTTCCTCGGGCAACCCCTTGAAGAATCTTTTTCCGGCTTTTAGCCTTCTGGGCTAAGAGCGGCTTATCTTGCCAAGATTTTTCATGTTGCGGCGGGTCCATCACCTCTGATTTCGCAGCCATCAGGGGATTTGAAAAAGCCATGGAAATGATTGCTAAAATAATTTTGTACATCAGGTGGTCTCCTCTACACCAAATTCACCGACCTTATCGGCTAAGCAGCTAGAAACTTTAGACATTATTACTGAAATAGAAAATATCCAGTCGTCTCAGAGGGTTTGGCGACCCCGTTCCCTAGCCGCCTCTCTCTCCCCAAGAGTATAATAGGATGAGGCTGTGAATCAATCTCTTGAGGTTACCATGAGCATATTGAAAAACTTGGGATGGATCTTTAAAGCTCTAACATTCCTAGCCGTCGTAGGCCTTTGGCCGAAAGTCGCCGATAGCTTGGCGGCGACCAAGCATATTAAAAAAACTCCATTTCTGCGGTTCTCAGGATCAGTTCACAAGCCCAAGATCAACAGGCAGAATAACCTTCTGGCTTTTACAAGTCGCGATGGCTTCGGCATTACAGTTGTGGATTTAAAAACCAGGGATGTGATGCGAGTGACTTTGCAAAAGGTATCTTACTCATACTTCTGGGCGCCAAACGGCTTCCGATTATTCTATCGGGAGATGTATGAAATCGAAGATAAAGTCATGTCAGAGGTGAAAGCCTTCGATGTCCCACTTCGAAAGAGTATCACAATTGAGAAAATACCAGGCCCTAGCGGTGCCCTGAGCTTTGATCCCCGCGACTTCAGATTTTACCTTTATCACAGCGAAGGTATAATGCGACATCAAATTCAGTATCCAGGCGAACGCTTGGCTGAATGGCAAATGGCGATGAAGTCGAAAGATGGGTATTGGTTGGTGACCAACAGCAGTGTGCTCTGGGTGACCCATAATGGAATTACCATGAGAAAGGTCAATGATTCACCGCATAAGCTAGACTCATTCGATATATCCCCAGATGGAAACAGCATCCTTTGGGCCGATATCCATGAGCAAATATTTCTAAGCGACAAAGGGCAATCACCGCGGATGATTGCCCGGGGACTCGATCCGAAGTGGCATCCGGATGGCGAACACATTCTTTATGCCCACGCACAAATTCTGGCAGATAAGATCATCGATCATGATATTCGAATGATCGACCGACATGGAGTGGGACGGTTCTTAACAAGAACCCTAAGCACCGATGAACGCTATCCCGTTTGGCTCGATAAGTCGTCGACGGTGCTCTACACGCACTTTGCGGGAACTGATATATACGAGGTAAGTTTCAAGCTTTGATGAACTTATTGCTAGCTGCTCCATTCATCTTAACTCCACTTTTTCCCGAGGATACCCCCGAAGAGAAGCGGATTGAAATCCTAGCCAAGTATTTTGACCCACCACCTGGTGGCCCTCTCCTCCGTGTTGATGACGTCGATCGGGTTCGTTACCGGGACGATCCAATGCGGACCAAGGGCTATATCTGGGTGCGCCCACCCAAGGGTCACTGCTTTATAGTTATGCGAGCTAAGGACAAACTTGATCAAACGATCTGTGAACCTAAGCGGATTTCTTTTCAAATTCGTGATCTTACTAAATCTGGAAAAGTTGCGTGGACGATCTTTCAATCGGAAAACGACGGCGGCACCACCCTTTGGTGGCATACACCATACCGCATTGCCAACTTCATACCTCTTGGTAAGTTCGACAACGCCGAGAACATTCGCAGCCCTATCTATTCATGCGAAGCGTCTCACGAGCATGGTCAGCGAAAGATAGTTCTGACATTTTTCGATGGCAGGAAATGGTATATTCCGTTGCCAGATCAAGACACCTTGGTCGAGGGCAAAAAAGAAGAAAAGAACCTATTTGTTCGGGTCATGACCACCAATAAGGACGGCGAGGCTGAAGCTGAAGATGCCAGTACCTCAACGACTATTACCCAGGAAGATGTTAAGCGAAAACATGCAATCCTGGCCCTCAAGCTATCTGGAAAATACAAAGAAGAGGAAAAGAAGCAATACACCTTTCTCGTTCAACCCTGGGAAGCTTACGAAATGAATTCAGGCCGCGTGATGGAGGTAGGTGGCCCATTGGGGCTCAACGGGACCTGCCGCTACCGCTTAAAAGGAGCTAGGTTTGATGAAGAAAGCGGGGTTGTGGAGTGCTTTAATACCGACAACTATGACGCATTATACGCTCACATGACCTGTTCATCCGAGCTTCCCGAATACCCCAAGAAGCCCGCTCAAGAGAAGTAATAGTTCCAAGAAAATCGACTGTTAAGAATTCCTTGCAACCTTCCGATAGGTGGCGCGAAGACAAGACGACTCGAAACGCAAATACGGTGCTGATGAAATATACTTTACGAATAAATTTCATAGGCTTAGTTTGGCTAACCGCCAGCATAAGTCATGCTCAAACCAGCGAATCTGCTGTGCAAAGAGCCCTGCTCGACGACGCGCCGTGGTCGTCTGCTCGGGCCTCAGCGATGGCTGGAGCCATTAGTCCCATTGCCAACGGAATCGATGCAGCCTACTACAACCCTGCCGCAATCGGAGGCATCCGTAGCCAAGGATCTAGGCCTGCCATTCATCGTCTTTACTTTCCTTACTTCGCGGCAGCAGTCAACGAGGACACGGTCAAACTCAACGATGATCTCAGTAACGCTGGGGACCTGAACGATCCGGCAATCGTCGAGCAAATTCTGAGAGCCCGCGATGGCAATCGCCAATACGGAAGGCTCTCAGTTATTCCGAGTATCACATTTTGGCGAACAATGCTGTCGTTCGTCTATGACACCCAGATGGCTGCCGCTTCGATCGACGAAAGCAGCGACGAAATCGACGTGCATTCTCGCACCGAGTTTGGGCCTAGCCTTGGATTTAGTTTTGCAACCAATGATCGTACCTTCGCCCTTGGCCTTTACCTCGCTTATCTAGAACGAGAAGAAATCCAAACCACGCTGCCTTTTGCCACACTGAACGACCCTGATCTTAGAAAGAGTGCATTCAAAGACGGCAAGGCCAAGTATACCGGCATGCCTATCCATTTAGGAACTCTATGGACCATATCGAAAAAATGGAATCCAACCCTATCCTTAGCCTTTCGCAATGTGGGGACGACAAAATTCAGAGCTTCCGATACTAATAACGAAGACCTCGAAGTGGAAGAGGATATGACTCTTGGGTTCGGTCTTAGCCCTGCACTCGGCAAGTGGGGGTTTCTAAGTTTCACTTTAGAAGCCAGCCGCCTCACAGATTCAGACTTAGCGACAGCTAAGAAGCTGAGAACTGGACTCGAATTTTCCGTGGGAGATCGATTCGGTAGCGATGCGGGTTTAAGCCTTCGCAGCGGCTATAACAATGCCGGGCTTTCCTACGGACTCGGGTTCAATCTAGGTATCCTCGGCTTAAACGGGTCGTCCTTTGCCGAAGATGTTGGTGTTAACAACAAGCGCGTGATAGAACGTAGATACGTTGTGAATTTCGCGGTCAATGTAGCGGATTTTTAGCTGATGCTCCAAGTCAAGAATTTAAATTTTGGATATAAGTTTCGCCCCATATTGAGAGGGGTTGGCTTTGAATTGAAACCTGGTGAGTTGCTACATATCACTGGCCCGAACGGCTGTGGCAAGACGACTCTAATGAGCATTCTCGCTGGCCTTATTCGTGAGACTGGGGGTACGATCACTTATGTTCACGAGGGCCAAGCCTGTAAAGACCGCAGGTCATACATCGAGTACCTTCCCGCAGAGGCCAACGGCCTTTACGGAAAGATGGATGCCATGGATAATCTAAGATTTTGGATGAGTCTCCGTGGGCACCCTACTCAGGACCAAACTATCGTCGATGAGCTAAAGATGTGGAGCCTCGATCACCCTCTAATCCGTAAAAATTTCCCTGTAGAAAAGTTCTCCACGGGCATGAAGCGCCGGCTTTCATTAGCCCGAGTGCACCTGTCTAATACTCCGGTTTGGCTATTGGACGAGCCACTCTACGGACTCGATATCAAAGGCATCGAACAATTTCAGGCAATCCTGCGAGAACATCTCGACCGCGGTGGCTCCGCAGCTGTGGTGAGTCACGATACGGCTCCCCTTCAGCCTTTCAACCCCACTGAATACCGGATCGAAAAAAGGGAGGTCAAAGGATGACCACATTCCTCAATCAAATGCGCGCCTTGTTAAGTCAAAGCCTTAAAGTCGAGTGGGCGACACCTGAGCGATGGTTATCGCCATTGTTATTCGCTATCACGGTTTTGGTTTTGTTTTCCTTTGCTGTGGGCCAACTCGAAGGCCCTGAAGTCGCCCACCTATTAGTTGCGGAAACCTTTTTAACTGCTTTCTTTTCACTCCAGATCAGCTTTTCGCGATCGTTGGACCCAGATATGCAGGATCGGGTATTCGACGTGCTCCGAACCTACCCGATTTCATCGTCAGCGTGGTTTCTTGGCAAGTACCTTCTGGTCTTGGTAATGGGAACACTGATACTAATCCCGACCATGATCCTATCCAGCTTTTTCTACGCCAAGAGCGGAGTTTCTCTAGTAGATTGGTCCCTTATCGGAGTGGCATTAACGGCACTTGCTGGAATGTCGGCCCTAGGGGTTTTACTTTCGACAATGACCATGCGTTCGGGCTCGAAGCAGATCCTCTACCCGCTTCTTTACTTCCCTTTGACAACCCCTGTCTTGCTATCAGCAGTGGAGTCTTCAAAGGCCATATTAATAAAAAACGAAAGCCTAGACATGCTGCTTAGCTCATGGCTCGGCTTACTTATTATATTTGGTATCATTTATTTCACATTGGGCCTTTTGCTCTTTGGTGAACTTGTCAAGGCTGAATAAAAGGGGACTATCATGACACAAGAATCGGATAAGAAGCACTTGATCGCAGGCATCGGCGTGTTTGCGCTCTTGGCTGTGAGTTGGGTTTGGGCCCTAAAGTTCACTCCGCCCGAGGAACATATGGGAGAGGTCTACCGGATTATCTACCTCCACGTTCCTTCAGCGTTCGCGGCATTTTTCTCGTCCTTTGTGCTTCTCGTGGTCAGCATCTGGGCCTTAGTGAAGAAACAGTCGGGTGCTCCCCTTGTAGCAAAAGCATCTGCGGAAGTTGGTCTCATTTTTACAATTCTAACTCTAGCAACAGGCTCTATCTGGGGTCGCCCCACTTGGGGTGTCTGGTGGGATTGGGATGCACGGTTGACGACAACTCTTATCCTGGCGTTGCTCTACTGTGGCTACTTAATCTTATATAGCTCACTCCACCCTGGCCCACAGAGGAATAAAATTTGCGCCGCACTTGGCATCTTGATTGCCGCCGACGTGCCTATTATCTATAAGAGCGTCACGTGGTGGCGAACCCTTCATCAGCCACCTACAATCATGCGCCGCGGCGATTCTACGATGGCACCAGAAATGCTATCGGCATTGCTATTCGCTTTGGCAGTGATGATTCTCGTAGGCGGCTTTCTAGTTTACCAACGCTATAAGAATCTCATGATCAGTGAAGAACTCGAACGTTTATCATACGAACAGACACCCTAAAGGAGGCAGACTATGAGCCCATACGGAGAAGGCATAGATCCCGTACCGTTTATCGCTGGCGCTTATGGAGTCGCTGTATTACTCATAGGCGGATTTACTATTTGGCTAGTAACACAACGACGACAACTACGTATCTTGCAAGAAGCAGTGAAAAGAAAGGACTAAACATGAAGCAATCATATTTAAAATGGATTATCGGTGTATTTGTTATTATCGTTGCCGCAGCAGCAGGTTCCATGCTGAACTTCGGCGATAACGTGGTCTACTTTTACACCCCAAAGGAAGCCTTAGCACAGTCAGATGAGCTTTCTGTTAAAACGATCAAGGTCGGTGGCATGGTTAAAGCTGGGTCCGTCGACTGGCAACCCACTGACATCAAACTAGCCTTCACCCTATCGGACATGAAAGGCTCTGAAATCACCATCAACCATAATGGCACGCCACCTGATATGTTCAAGGAAAATCAAGGGGTCGTGGTGGAGGGCCGGATTTCTTCTGATGGCAAGCAAATGGTAGCAAAGCGCTTGATGGTGAAGCACTCGGAAGAGTATAAAAAACCTGACGATCATAGTAGTATGAACAAGGCACTGCTTGAAGAGTCAATTTTTAAGAATGAGAAGTACTGAGAAGGAGGCCAAATATGGCTGACCAAGAGGTTAAAGTCCCCGGTAAGAGCCGCAAGCATATAATCCTGAGCATCGGTATGATCGCTATTGGGATTGGCTTTGTTATCATGCTTCGCAAAGGGCTTGATCTCAACCCTAACCAGATTCCATCTGCCCTACTGAATAAGCCAGCCTTGGATTTTAAGGCTGAATGGCTTCAGGGTAGGCAGTATATGAACGAAACTAACGAAGAATACTTCGACCTCAAAGATTTCAAAGGCCAAGGACTCATCCTAAACTTCTGGGCAAGCTGGTGTTACAGCTGTCGCGCAGAAGCTCATGACTTCGAAAGGTTTTGGAAGGCCTACCAGGATAATGGTGTCAAAGTTGTGGGTGTTGCCATTCAGGATACTCCTGAAGACGCCCGCCGCTTCGCAGCCCAGTATGGTAAGACCTATATCCTGGGTTTAGACACTGACGGCTCGGCAGCTATCAACTATGGTGTCACAGGTGTTCCCGAAACCTTCGTTATCAATTCAGAGGGAATGATTCTGCACAAAGAAGCTGGCCCCGTCTCTGAAGCTAAGCTTCAAGAATTCGCGGCAATGCTAAATCAACCCCAGTAATGACCTTCTATTGAGGCCATCGTCTTCGGTGGCCACTCCTTTTCTTTATTTGAGGTCTGTGAGACCAGATTTAAGGAACCTCACGTCCCGCACCAAGCTCCAGTATCTTATACCAATCGTCCCGCTCCAATTCGATATTTCTAGCCGTGGCCAGGGTATGGATGCGACTCCGTTGGTTCGAGCCGATGATCGGAATGGGCTTTGAAGGGTGGTTCATCAACCAAGCCAAGGCAAGGGTCGCCACGTCGCACTGATATTTTTCCGCAATCAACTCTAGCTCTGAACGCACAGGTTTGTGGTCATCCTTGAATAGAGCACCACCGGCCAATGGCGACCAGACCATAGGCAACATCTTCAAACTTTGGCATTGATCGAGCGTTCCGTCCCATAGGGGATCTTGCGCGAGCACACTCAATTCAATTTGATTGGCAGCAAGGGGCTGGCTCAATTCGCGATTGAGGTATGTAACTTGATCAGGTCTGAAGTTCGATACTCCTACCGCCCGCACTTTCCCACTGGATACCAACTCATTTAAGGCCGCACCAGTTTCTTGCAGATTCATATATGGATCGGGTCTATGGATAAGGAATAAATCAATCACATCCAGACTCAAGGTCTGAAGAGATTTTTCTGCGGCTTGGATCAGATACTTGTAGCTCGTATCATAGGATTTCACCTGGCGATCGGGAAACTTTGCCGACTTCAGCTTGATACCAGCCTTGGTCACCACTTGAATTTGAGACTTTAGCGAAGGAACATCCTTCAGGACCTTGCCAAAGGCAGCCTCACACTCATAGTCACCATAGATATCGGCATGATCGAAGGTGGTAATGCCAAGCTCAAGGCAAAACTCGATGCGCTTGCGAATCACTTCGCTAGGATCGCCATCGATTCCTTCTAAGATTCGCCATACCCCATAGGAGAAAGCTTTGGGTGAAGTGTCCCACTTGGATTCACTGCAACCTCCAAACCTAGCAGGCAAGAGCCTGTTAGGTTTAACATGTCAATTAGTCAAGCCAGCCGGTGACATCCATGACAAACCCTAAGGTGTAGGCTCCGATCAAAAAGGGAGCAACCAAGCCAAGAAAGAAGGCTACCGGTAGGAACGTAATAAAATCTGAAACTGATTCGATCCGAAAATCATCACTTGAAAAGATCATGGTATCTTCCTCTTCAACGAAAAAAAGCCTCCGCATCCTATACCTGCTGGAGACATGATTCAATACCAAACCCGAGCCAAGCACTGCTTAGCGTGAGTCAAAGGACATCAGGCCTATCATACGTGGCTGAGAATCATTTGCCAACGGCTGACCAAGAGCAGGTAGCCCGCATATTAGTTAAGAGAGAAATTGAGGCTTTTAACCGTCCAAGTGGGATAGCTATTAATCCGGTCAATGGTACTTGCTACTACCTGAGCGGTGTAGGTTTGAGTATTATCCAGGATGCCTGAAGGAATTGAGAAGGTATCAACAGTACCTGCGACAGATTCTGAACCATAGATCTTGACCCCCTGGGCATCGAAGACGTGCACGGACCAACTGTAGTTTTCTGCTACTGAAAACGGCGATCCCGATTTGGTAACCGTACTGGTGGTACTGTCAAAAGAACCACTAACCACTCCCGAAGTTAGGGATGGGAACGAATAGGGATAGGACCAAGCCACCGCACTGGTGTCTGTCACTGTAAAAAATATAAGCTGGTTGGCTTTCGGGCTCTTTCCAGACCCCAGATTCACCGATCGCGCATAGAGAAGATCGTCACTGTTACCATCCTCACTGAGACCATCGTCTAGCAACGTTCGATCCCAAGCGGTGGTTGACGTTTGATCGTCGGTGGTAACATTGGCAGTAGCATCCTCCAGCAGAATGTCTGGCCCGGCAATGGCGATAGTATCGATACTGCCGGTGCTACTTGCTTTGGCGCTGAGGATGAGACTGGATGCCAAGCTTGAGTCAGATTGAACCTCTTGAATCACCTGAACTGCAACAAACTCAAGATCTTGGCTGAAATACAGCTCACCAATAGACTGGGACAAGTCAGCAATATCGTCGCCGTTGGCGTCGGTATCGTAGACATCGATGGTTTCGTCACCATCGTCATCATCATCGTACCAGTTGATGATTCCATCCCCATCCAGGTCGAAATCGGTGCTATTATCGATGCCGTCGGCATCAGTGTCCGCAAGACCCAATGAAATGGCATCGAGCCCGTCCGGGATCAAATCCGAATCACTATCGCCGGCGGTGTTTGCTGTCCAGGCTATGCTCGAAGTATCCGAAAATTTTATCACCGGCCCCTGGTGAACCAGTGACGGGATGGTCACGAGATTACTTGTGAAGTACTGAAAGATGGTGCCAGTGGTCGTACCAGGGGAGGTCAAGACCGCAGAGAGCCTATACTGAGGGTCCAGCAAAACAATGGTTTGGGGTTGGCTGAGCCTGACGTTTTCAATCTCATAATTTCCGAGAGAGCCAAGGACACCAAATTGAGATAGACCGCTATCCCGCTCCACAAAAACAATCACCCAACTAACCATCTCAGACTGACTGCCTGAAGAACTCTTCACAACTCCAGACACGGTGACACCTGTGCTCGTGCCAGTACTTCCTCCGCCCGAGCTACCACTGCGGCAAGACAGGATACAAACAGCTATGGTGATCAGATAAACGATAAGGGGTTTTGACATCCTTGCCAGTCCTTGCCAAGTGGGTGGTAGTAGAAGTTTTCGGAACTTATCCCATAATATTTAGGTGTCTTATTTGACAGGTTAGAGCTTTTGCCGTAAAACCCTTGAGAATTGGGTCTGGCAGGAGGCTTCTAGGTGATAAACCAACAGAATTTCAAGAAAATCAATGAAGAGTTTAGCTGTGAAAACTGCGGCAAGAAGGTCCCCCTCTCGGAGAAGACCTGTAGAAACCACTGCCCCTATTGCCTTTACTCCAAACATGTCGACAAGTTACCAGGCGATCGAGCCAATCCGTGCCGTGGGCTTTTGAAACCCATTGGGTACCATTTTCATTCAAAAAAAGGCCTCATGATCGACTTCAAATGCCAGCGCTGTGGGGAAAAGACGCGTAACATCGCCCTCTTAGAGGATGGCATCCAAGGGGATGACTACGATCAGATCCTTGCCCTAACTCCTAGAAAATAATCATAAATGCTTCATTGACATCCCATGAGAAACCCTTTAAATATGCTCTCCCAGGTGTCGCCAGCTTATGCTGGTTGGACTATCGCAGTACGCTGAGGAAAGTCCGGACTTCATAGGGTAGGATGCTGGCTAACGGCCAGGCGGGGAAACCCGACGGCAAGTGCAACAGAAAGTAAACCGCCTCTCTCGGGAGGTAAGGCTGAAACGGTGAGGTAAGAGCTCACCAGCAGTTCTGGTAACAGACTGGCTAGGTAAACCCCATCCGAAGCAAGGCCAAGCAAAGGGTGCAACCTTAGAGTTGCAGTGTTGACCCGACATGCCCTTGGGTAGGTCGCAAGGAGGCAGTTGGCAACAGCTGTCCAAGATTAATGATAGTCTCGGCGAGTTTCGGCTCGCTACGACAGAATCCGGCTCATAGACCGGCTAAAGGCTGCGCTTCACCTGGGACTCAAGACTACATAGGACAACTCATGCCGATTCGAATTGAAGATCCATTTCACGACCCCACACAGAATTTAAACACCGATGTGAATCCATTCCTGAGCAAGATGCGCGAAGGTATGGAAAATGGATCTCTACCTGTGCTTTACGGACCACGACTCAAGCCTCTCCAGGGAGCTTGGCGCTCTGAGTTCGCCAACACCATGGCAAAGCCGCCTGAGGACCTAGTCTTAGAAGTTGGTTCTCACAAGGGCGAAGTATTAAAAAAAATGGCTGCAAATCACCCAGACACGGGATTTGTGGGTGTTGATATCACCTTCAAACGAGTCGTGACCCTCGCGGAAAAAGCCCAGACCCTTGGCCTCCATAACCTGCGCAGCCTCCTATGCAATGGCCGCGCTTTGGAGCAGGTCTTTGAAGAATCAGAACTCAGCGGAGCATTGATTTTCTTTCCTGACCCATGGGCGAAGAAAAAACGGCAACAAAAAAATAGGCTGATCAACCACGAATTCCTGCTTGGCCTTAAGAAGATCTTAAAGCCAGGAGCGTTCCTTTGGTTCAAAACGGACCACAAACCATATTTTGACCAAGTTCTACCAATCGCCGCCGACCTATTCGCCATAGAGCCTGCGCCTCAAGGGATTCCTAGCGAGATTTATACCTCCCGCTTCGAGCGTCACTTCACCGAGCAAGGGCTTCCCACCTATGAAATTTGCTGGAGAAATTCCAAATAAGTCAGCAAAGCTTTAGAATAGAGCTAGGCCTTCTGATCGCGAGACCGAATTTGCAATTCCAGCCTAAAGGGACAAGCTTAAAGCCCCACACGATTCTGCCGAAGAGATCGGCAGTTCGACACCAAGGATCATTATGTCTCAGGCATCGAAACAAGAATCTAAAATCATTGACCTTTTCAATCCTGAGTCAGCAAGCGAGCCGACCCTTAGGGAAGAGGACATAAAAAACTTTGCAAAAAGTCTGCTGATTTTCAGAGGAAATTCGGATAATTGTAGTAGCACGACGAGGTTGTGCCAGGTTGCCAGCCTTGATGATTTTAAAACAAGCCATACACTAAGGGTTAAAGACAAAAAACCCCCAAAGTCTGGTCTTTTGATTAAGCTCAGTAGCTCAGACTAGGAGACATTCGAAACCATTGGAACCTGACAGTACGAGTAATTACGAATTCAGCTTTGGACCGCATACCTACCTTGTAAACTTCGATCAGATCGAGCGCGTGTCAAAAGAGATCCAAAAACGACTTGGCGTCGACGACTATGAGCTATCTGTGGATTTTCCCTCCCCTGAGGAAATGCGAAAGCTCAATCAGGAGTATCGAGACAAAGATAAATCGACAGATGTACTGTCCTTTCCCCAACAAGATTTTGACCCACCACCGACAGTCGAGTCGCCTTTCAGAAACGTAGATCCCACAGATGGCCCCCCACGCCTTTTGGGAGATCTGGCAATATCCCTTGTCGACGCTGAAGAAAACGCGAAAAATATCGGTCAGAGTTTAGACCGTGAGGTATGTTTTTTATTGGTCCATGGTATCCTTCACCTTTGTGGCCACGACCATCTAGATGTAGAAGAGGAACACATCATGTTAGCGCAACAACGAATGATTATGGAAGCTTTGGAAGAAGGCGAACCTCCCTCCCGCGTTTGGGCTCATTGTGCGAGGTCGAAGGCATAAACGATGAATAGTATACGTCCTGATGATTGGTCTAGTCTTATTGTCATTGGTATTTGCCTCATAGCTTCTGCATTCTTCTCGGCGTCTGAGACCGCCATTACGTCCCTTGGAGCCCTCAAAGCACGCCACCTTCTAGATCAAAAAGGTAAGGCTGTCGCTCAACTTCGCTTGTGGTTGCAACACCCGTCTCGCGTTCTCACGACCATTCTTATTTTTAACAATCTCTTTAATATTCTAGCGTCGGCTCTCGCCTCGGAACTTGCTGGCCACTACTTCAAGAGCCAGGCAGTAGGTATTGCCACAGGTATCATCACCTTCCTCGTTTTGATTTTTGGCGAGATTGTTCCTAAGTCCTTTGCCCGAGCAAACTCAGAGAAGGTCGCCATCATATCCATGGCCGTCATAGGCTTTATCTACAGAATATTCTTCCCCGTGGTGTGGATGTTCTCCGAGCTTGCCAACAACGTGATCAAACTACTGGGTAGCGAGCAGTCACTGCAGCCTGCAATCACAGAGGAGGAGCTTGAGTTCCTGATCGAAGTTGGTGAAAAAGCAGGAGTACTTGAAGATACCAAAAAGAATATGATCAGCGGCGTCTTTGACTTCGATGAGACTAAGGTCCGCGAGATTATGACACCAAGAACCGACATCATCGCCGTAGAAAAAGAAGAGAGTATTGAAAACTCCGTAAAACTCATCATCCAAACTGGTCATTCGCGACTCCCCGTATACGAAGACCGAATCGACAACATCAATGGGGTTGTATTTGCGAAAGATCTCCTTCGCCTGCTTTCAGATCAGCAGAAAAAGGTCACGCACCTTACCCAAGTGATGAGAGAACCTCTTTTTGTACCAGAAAGCAAACCCCTCATGGAGGTTTTCAAAGACCTCAAACGAACCAAGAACCACATGGCCATTATTATTGATGAGTACGGTGGTACCGCTGGTATCGTAACTATGGAAGACATCCTTGAAGAAATCGTAGGTGATATCCAGGATGAGTTTGATGCTGAAGAGGCCGAGATTCTAAAAATTGATGACGACACCTTCGATGTGTCAGGATCAGTGAATATTAGTGACTTCGTTAACTACTTTGGCCTTGATGACTCCTTTGAGAAAGAAGTGGAAGGCGATGTGGATACCATAGCCGGCTGGATGACACAGCTTCTAGGTAATCTCCCTGAGGTCGGGCAAACTATGTCCTACGGACCATTAACGATCGAAGTCACTGACGTCGATCGCCACCGTATCGAACGACTGAGGGTCACAAAAGGAATGACTAACTTATCAGAAGAGAGTGGCTCGTAAGGAATTAACTTTATGCGCTGCATCCTGAAGCCTTTTGCTAAAGGCTGGGCTTTGGGCAGCTTCTCCTCTCAAACGCTCCAGGGCCAGCTTGCAGCGCCCCAGATCCCGACATACCAAGACCATATCAGCCCCTTGAGAAACCGCCTCGATAATTGCATCTGCCCAAGACTGCTCGTCCTGCGGAATTGCCTTCATATTCATATCATCGGTCACTAGTACACCACGGAACTCCAGCTCTTCCTGCAGCAGATCAACCATGATTCGCTTGGATAGACTTGCCGGTTGGGAGTCTATTTCCGAAAAAACAGCATGAGAAAGCATTACCATGCTAGCCATAGAGAGCATGCTTCTGAAGGGAAGCAGCTCTCGATCCCAGAGAACGTCGCGGCTTATGGGAATCGTGGTTCCCTTTAGATGCGTATCGTCACCCGCATCACCCTGCCCCGGAAAATGCTTCAAACACCCCTTCACTCCAGACGACTGTAAGCCGTTAAGAAAAGCCTCGGCGCGGCGAGCGGCGTGTTTTGGCTCATTTGAAAAGGCTCGATCACCAATTGCAATATTGCTAGGGTTGGTATTCACATCGCAAACCGGAGCAAAATTGACATTGATTCCCAGCCCTCTTAGGGAGGAGCCCATAATAAAGCCGTAGTTCTCTAGGTAAATCTGCTCGCCGATTTCGATGGGGTCTTGGATGTCTTGGGGAGCACCCAAATTGGGAAAAGGGCTGGGTATCCTAGAAACCCTACCGCCTTCTTGATCGATAGCAATGACTGGGGGAAAATTACGGTCTAAAAGGGAATGCAATTGCTGGCAAAGACTACGGATAGCTACAAAGGATGAGCTTAGATTACGCCGGAAAAGAGTCACACCAGCAGGACATTCTCGCTTGAAGAAACTCTGCTCTTCCTGAGAAAGCGTCAAGCCCTCAAGGGCAGCAACCAGAATCTGACTGGCAGCATCGGGACCAGACATTTTTACTCATCGATAATTTGTAGGATATAGCGACGATTTAACTTCGCAGCAGCGCAATTAAGAATCGTTCTGATCGCGTCAGCTGTTCGTCCCTGGCGGCCAATCACCTTGCCAATATCCTCTTTAGCCACTTTAAGTTCGATAATGTTAGTTTGGTTACCCGTGATCTCGCTGATCTCAATGCGATCAACCTCATCAACAAGAGCTTTCGCAACGAACTCAACCAACTCTTTCATGGAACCATCATCATTAGACATATCTACCATCCATTGTTAGATCAGTTTCCGCATTCAAGAAGCCACTCAAAAGTAGACTATCCGCCTGGTATTAATATTACCGAATTATTAGCCATCTGAAAAGGAGTCAATCCAAAAACGCCAAACTTTTGTCCCAAAAAACAAAAAACAAAGTTTCGAGATTTTAAGCTGCACTCCTTGCAAGATCACCTGACAAAGCTGCTGGAGTCTTACGAGGCCATATGCTGCACACTATGTATGCAGTGCTAGTACAGCACGACAGTAGTTGCCATTTTCGTCGCAGCACGAGACCTTTATCTTGACGACCTTCATAATCCCAGTCAGAAGCTCTATTTTCTACCCTATACGAGGCTTTGTAAGCCTTCAATATAATTAATTATATATAGTTTCCAGATTCAATTTTTTCAATGATTATTTTTTCTGGCATCTGAGGGTCACGGGGATCTACAGTGAAGTATGCCTGCTGCTCACAGCGGCGCTTGTGCTCAAGCAGCCAATGAAGAATGTCGGAGAGCCCCTTATTCTTTCGGCTCCTAAAAAACGGATCGTTTTCAAGAGCATCACGGGCCTTTTTCAGGGCTCTCACTTCTTGAGCATCACCTTCTTTTACTGGATAATCGTTCAAGTCGTAGCGCTTGATATCTTCCGGGAGAACTCCTAGAAACCTAACTTCAGGAGCCGAAAAGTCTGAGTTCCGAATGAGTGAAGCCGCTGATCCTGCTTTAAGAGTTCGATAAATGTTTTGTAAGGTGTAGGCATCAAGATCACCGAAAAAGTATAGGGGAATTTGAAGCTGATCCTGGATTCTCTTCAACCATCCCCGCACAGCATTGGAAGGCACCCCTTGAGCACCCACCACAATAGAGTTATGCCTCTTGGTAAAACCATTCGCTACCAGTGTATTGGCAGTACCTTCAGACTCTACAATCAAACAAAAGTCGATCGGCTGCTTGGCTTTGAGTTTAAGATTCTGTGGCCTATTTTTAGGCTGAAAAGGTGACGTTCCCAATGCTGACAAATCGATGGTTGCGGTTGTTCCATCCGCCATCGTTTCTTCTACAACAAGTTGCTTCGAGTAAGTTTGCCCGCCACGATCGTTGGCATAGCAATTCAGCTCCTCTCGATAACATTCAATGATCTCACAAACGAAGTCAATGATTGCATCTGACTCATTCTGCTCGTTAAAATCGAGCGGCTTTAGCAACGGGTTATGTTTCACCTCACCTTTGCTCATATAGTAAAGTTCGCGCTTGGTATTGACGTTGCCTGACTGTATGTTTCTGAGCAAGATTTCGAGCATGAATATGGTTCGTGACATCTTCTTTACCGAGGCAACATTAAGCTCTGTTTTAACTTTTTTTGAGCCAGGAGTTAGATAGCCTAGCTTTGGATCGTAGTTGGAATTATCAAGGCTACATTTTGTGGCTTGGATAAGGGGTTTCTTGGCCTTTTCTAACTGACTCAAGAGCCGATCGCAAAGTTCGTAGCTAATATCAGGGATATCTTCTTGAAGAACTCGCTTTGTCTTTACCATGACTTACACCTTATGTCCGATGATTCAATTTAGGTTAGTGAGATCCTAGCGCTTTTTCTTTACAGACTTGTTCTTAATTGCTCTCTTTTTGGCAGTCTTCTTAGCAGCCTTTGTTGACTTTTTCTTAGCTGCTTTCTTTTTGGCAGTCTTCTTGCTTGTAGAAACTTTCTTAGCAGCTTTTTTCTTAACTGCTTTCTTTTTGGCGGTCTTCTTAGCAGCTTTTTTCTTGACTGCTTTCTTTTTGGCAGTCTTCTTAGCGGCCTTTTTCTTTGCTGCCTTCTTTGGCGCCTTTTTCTTCTCCGCCCTCTTTTTGGCGGCTTTTGCTGCCTTCTTCTTGGCTGATTTTTTCTTTTTAACCCTATCCGCTTGGGTACTGTCTTCTAGAGAATCATCTAGCTCACCACTTTCGGCCTCTCCATTTTCCTTTTCCGACGCTTCCAAAGCTTCATCTTTTTCGAGCATAAGTGCCACGTGGCCAAGGCGTTTCCTCCGACTTTTCAAGTGCTTCTTGAGTTTATCCTCAGCAACTTCAAGATCCTTCTCAGCCTCACGGGTCTCGCGCCCTAATATTTTTAGTAGGCCTTTATGCGCGCGATCCTTTCTCGATTCGTCAGACTCGGTTATTCTTACTAGGCCCTCAACCAGAATCGGTGCAAAGGATTCGATATGTTGGATCTTGTTTTCAAGGATAGCCTCCTTATGCTCCCGACGAAGGTGCCGCCCTAGCCTTTGCCCAGCTTGCATCAGGGCACGCCTAATCTCCTCGACAAGTTCATCAGACGCATCGACTGTCTCCTTTGATGCGTTCTTAAATTTAATGAATGGTGAAACGAGACTGACTGCAACAATATAGGGGCCATATGGTAGCGACCCTCGGGCTTGCCTCAAACCGTAGGGTTTCCAATTAACGCTAGTAATTCCTTTAACTATGGCACAAGATGCCTTATCAAACTGCAAGGGCACTCGATTGGCAAAACGCAGGACTTGGACAGTTTCTTCACCTTCTCCTGGCTTTCCTGATAACCTCGCCAAAGCAACCTCGATCTGCACAGGTTTGAAGTCACAGATCGTAGGCTTACGGGTCAGTACGGAAAAATAATCAACATCTCCGAGTCGGAGGATGCTTTTAGCCAGCCCTTCTTCCCCAATAGACAAAACAGTTTTTGTAGATGGTGGCTTGAGTTCTGTGTCCTGAATCTTAATAAAAAGGTTTTTGAAGTCGGCTTCCTTTAGCTCATGCAAGCTCTTATCCAGCAGTGATTTTTTTACTCCAGCCTGCTTCAGAAGTTTGATACTTTCTTCATTGACCCGAGAAAATGCTGTCTTTAGCCATTCATAGGCGGAGATTTTACCAAACAACCTTGCATGAGCCAAAAACTCACCAAGCTTCATGGTGTGGGGGTGTGGAGCCATGGCCTCTGGGATTCTTGGTACATCCTCGCTAACACGCTCAATGGTGACAGGCTTTTGATCTAAAATCTGATAGCTCAGAGTTAGGTGGGGATTGACCAACACATTGCTCCTGAGAAAGGCGAGGATGCCTGCCTCGCCATTCATCTGCACCCTACCATCGATTAAGAATTCAACAAGGGTCCCATGGGGTCGATCCCATTTCACATCCTTCTTATCTTTGATATGACCCTTATTATGTTTGAGATCAACCTGGACCCGACAAGAAGTCGCTAACTTTTGCTTGGCTGTCTTGGTAATGACATGAACCCCCTTCGCGGTGGTTTGCATGGCCCAAGTGGTTGCAGCGGAAATTCCAATACCTTGCTGGCCTCGGGAGCAACGACCCTTGCCAAATTTTGAAGACGCCAAATACTCGCCAAAAACCTTAGCAACATCTCTCTGTTGAATTCCTGGCCCGTTATCCTCAACCCGGATCATGATCTGATCCGTATTCCGTAGAGAGCCCCGACCTTTCTTATCAATCGTAACCCTAATCTCAGGCAAAATGCCGTTTTCTTCGCAAGCATCCAAAGAGTTGTCAACGGCTTCTTTTAGAGTCGTCAAAACCGCTTTGGTAGGTGACGAAAAACCAACCTGTTGGAGGTTTTTCGCAAAGTATTCGGCTGTGCTACTCGCTCGAATGGTTCCCTTTTTGGAATCTTTTGAGGCCATATGAGATCCTGCTTTTGAATTCAATTCCGCCACATGCCATTACCTAATTGTCAGGTTTCCTCTTATTTTAGCAGAAATCTCAAAACTTGAGCACTAAGCAGAATCTTCTTCCCTGGACTCATTCTTAAAAACCCTCATCTACACTGCGAAGATATTCAAAACTATGAGCAAATTTATTAAAAGCTCCAATTCGGTCTTTTACTAGTAGGAAACGTTTAGCTACTCTGCCGCCCTTCTCTCCAAAAGCCTCACGAGAGACGAGAACAAGTCGGTAAATTTCTTCTATTAACTCTTCCAGAAAATGACCGACTACTCACAAGACGAGGAATGAAGGAATCGCCATGAACTCAGATACCAAGGTAAAAATTCTATTCGTCGACGACGAGATAGAAATTATCAACCCCCTGGCAATGGAAGCCGAGGAACAAGGCTTTGTGGCCCTTGTCGCGCAAAATGGTATAGAAGGTTTGGAACTCCTGAACGAGCATGCGGAATCTGTTGCTTTGGTCTTTGCCGACTATCATATGGGCGAGATTAACGGGCTAGAGTTCAGAAAACGCATGCTACCTGAGCTACAATCAATTCCCTTTATTATCTACTCAGGTTTCGTCAACAAGGAAATGCTCAGAAACGCTCTTGATCTCAAGGTATCTCGATTTATCGATAAACCCTTCGACGTTTATCGCATCAATGCGGTTATTAAAGAAGAAGCCAAAGACCGCATCGAACAGATCGAAGAAAAGCTTACTTTGAAAAAAATCTTTGTGGAGGAGGCCCGAGACCTTTTAGAAGATCTTGAAAATGAAATTCTCGCCTTAGAAAGCAGCCCGACCCCAGAGGCTATCAACAATATCTTCCGCTTGGTTCACACTATCAAAGGCGGTTCTGGAGTTCTGGAGTGGCCAGAGTTTACCAGAACGGTGCACTCATACGAAGATCTACTCAGTAAGATTAAGAACGGCGCACTCGATGCCACCAAACCTGTAGTTACTGTTCTACTCAAAGGGTTCGACTTCGTTTCAACAGCCATCTCAGAGCTTGAGGTGGGTACTAAAATAGATATCGATGTGGACCATTGGCAGGGCCTGTTCTCCATTGAAGAGAGTAAACAGCTTAATCTAGCAACAGGCGACATTGACCATGGTCAAGCAGCAGCTAAGAAATCTGAAGATGATGTCATCAAAGTTCCAACCAAAATACTTGATGAATTCATGGAACTCTCCGGGGAAATCACTGTCATTCGTAACACTGTCAATAAACTCGTATCAAACCTTCAAAAAGAATTTAAAGGTCACGCAGATCTCTATCTTCTCGCGGAGTTTTTGGATGAGATGCATAAAATCAACTCTTCCATGCAGAGTAAAATTACCGAGCTCCGAAAAGTCTCGCTAAAGAGCATTTATCGTACCTTCCCTAGAACTGTGAGAGACTTAAACCTGAGCCTAGGTAAACAGATAGACTTAAAAATCGTCGGTGACGAGCTGCGGGTTGATACCAAGTTAGCCCAGGTTTTGAAAAACAGCCTCATTCACGTGATACGCAATAGCGCGGACCATGGGATCGAATCCCCGGATGATCGAGCTTCAAAAAGCAAATCACCAAAGGGTGTGATCGAGCTTCGATCTTATGAGTTGGGTGACGATGTCATCGTTGAGGTGGAAGATGACGGTCGGGGCATTGATGCTCAATTTATTTCTAAGAGGGCCGTAGAGAAAAATCTCTACTCGTCTTCCGACGTTGCTAGCATGTCCGATAAGCAGATTTACAAAATCATCATGGAAGCTGGCTTTTCCACAGCCGCCCAAGTCACAGATATTTCAGGCCGTGGAGTCGGCATGGATATGGTAAAATCTTCGGTTGAGTCGATTGGAGGAAAAATCGATATAGACTCAGCTTTGGGTATGGGTAGCAAGTTTAGCCTTAAACTCCCCATTCCAAAGTCTGTCATGATAATCCAGTCATTGCTCGTGCGTATCGGTCAACGAGAATTTAATATCCCGCAAGATAACATCATACGCCTGATCAAAATCGATCAAGATAAGCGCGACGTCATGATCAAGCAGGCTCAAGGCTGCGAGCTATTGTGCCTCGATGATCATCTGGTAGAGCTTATTGAACTTTCTCCGGAGCTATCTCCTGAAGACAAAAATCCTATTCCGCTCAGACAGCGGTCCGAAATAAATATTGTTTTAGCGCGATCTGAAAAGCTAACTTTTGGGATGGTCGTTGATGAAATCAGTGATACCGAAGAAATAGTTGTTAAGAAGATCCCCCCACAGATCAAGGATCAAATTTTCAAGGGTGCGACGTTTATGGGAGATGGCTCGGTTGGCCTTATCCTCGATGTGGACGGAATTGCTGAATTTTACCAGCTAGGGGAATCCCATCAATTTGATGACACAATTTCAGGCCAAGAGCTTCATCAAGAAAACCATGACGGTGAAGAGTACATCATTTTTAGGCTTCCAGCCCGCGGCCTATTTTGTTTCCACCTGGACCAAATCTTCCGATTAGAAGAACTGCATACCCGCGACTTTACTAAGGTAGCGGGTCGACTCAGCACGATCTACAGAGAATCAGTTGCTCCTTTAACCTACGTGCATGAGAAGCTTGGAATTAAACCAGACTACCCATTGGTCGAAAGAGAGAAGCAGACAACAATCATAATCAAGGATCGCGACACGTTTCATGGGCTCATCATCGATTCGATTCGAGACATCAAAAGGATCAACAGTTCTTTGGATAGCGAACTAGCTGATCGAGATGAAATTGAAGGCAGCTTCATTTTCAATGACGAGGTTGTGACCGTACTAGACATCTATAAGTTAACAGGCATAACCCCTCCGGAAAAGCACGACCATCGTGTGGAGGACTTAGGCTTGCAAGATGATAAGCAAGAAAGTGACAACGAAGTCGAGGCAAGTGGCTGGGGTCTATTTTAATAAGAGGATCGTTCTATGTCGGCAATGGAAGAAGCAATTCAGGAGTTTACGAATGAATGTGAGGAAATGCTTGAACGCATCTCACTTTCGCTCAGTAGACTTGAAAAAGAAGGACCTGATAAGGAGACTCTTAGTAGTATCTATCGTGATATGCACACCATCAAGGGCTCATCGCAGTTATTTGGCTTCAATCAGATTGGCATGATCGCTCACGCAATGGAATCAAGCCTCGACCCACTTCGCCAAGAAATCACACCACTAAACCTGAACTTAATTGACATCATCTATCGTGGCTGTGATGTCATCGGCCAGCTATTAAACAGCATCAAAGATACTCAGGCCGAACATGAAGCTAAGGGTGAACTTACAGAAATCATCCCTCAGCTAATCGATCTCACTGTCTCATCCATGGGAGGGACTTCCAGATTTCTTAGAGACGACTTCGTTGGCTACGATATTAGGGAGGGCAAACAAGATAGCCAAGGAGCATTAGCTAAACCGACTGCTCAAGAGACGGCAAGCCCAAACCCAGTATCCCCTTCACCAGAGCCTTCCCAGCCCCAGACGGAAGCATCTCTCACGGAACCTGTTGCTCCTCCACAGGCTACCAAGCCAGAACCGAAACCAACTCCTCATGCACCCCAAGCACCTCAAACAGCGAAGGTAGAGTCAGAGAAACCAAGACCTGCTGCGGTTTCAGAACCGAAACAACAGTCCAAGCCTGAGCAACAATCCACGAGCCCGAAACCAAGTGATGCAAGCTCTACGGCTACAAAGCCAGAGCCTACCAAGCCAGTATCTTCTGAGCCATTAGCCAAGGCAACGTCCACAGAGTCTCGCGAAAAGAAAAGCGAAGGTGGTCAAGAAACCATACGCGTACAAGTCGCTTTGTTGGACAAACTTATGAATTTGGCCGGTGAACTTGTCTTGGTGCGAAACCAAGTTCTCAGATTCGCTACCGAACAAAAGGATGCTGAGTTCTCGAAGCTATCACAACGAATTAACCTGGTGACGACTGAGATACAAAATGAGGTTATGAAAACAAGGATGCAGCCTGTGGGCAGTGTTCTTTCAAAGTTTCACCGTGTTGTTCGCGACCTCGCCAAAGAGCTTAATAAGAAGATTGAACTCAAACTTGAAGGCACGGAAACAGAGCTTGATAAAACCCTGATAGAAGCGGTCAAAGACCCACTCACCCATATCGTCAGGAACTCCGCCGACCATGGCCTGGAAACTCCAGAGGATCGAAGGTCGGCAGGGAAGCCCGAGTTAGGTACCATATCGATTAAGTCCTATCACGAAGGCGGACAGGTTGTTATAGAAATCAATGACAATGGCCGAGGCCTAAGCCGAGATCGCATCGGCGAAAAGGCTATGGAAAAAAACATTATCAGTAGCGATCAGCTTAAGATGATGTCTGATAAAGAAGTCTACCAGTTAATATTTGCACCAGGGTTTTCTACGGCAGCAGCCGTGTCTAACATTTCAGGGCGTGGCGTCGGGATGGATGTCGTTAAAACCAATATTGAGCGCATTGGTGGTATCATCGATCTCAATGCTATCCCTGGCGAAGGAACGACGATTTTTCTCAAGATTCCGCTAACCCTCGCCATCGTTCCCGCTCTCCTTGTGCGAGAAGGACCATCGCGCTTCGCGATCCCTCAGGTGAAGCTACTAGAGCTTCTTCGCATCAATCAGGAAGAAGAAAATAAAGAAAATAGAATCGAAATTCTTCATGGCAAGCCGGTCTACAGACTGCGTGGCCAGCTTCTACCACTTGTAAGCCTTGCACAGATTACGGGCCTCGAAAGAGAAACGGATCACTTTATTCACAACGCCATCTGCAACATTGTTGTTCTAAAAGCTGGAACGGCGGTATTCGGCCTTATTGTTGAAGAGATTGAAGACTCGGCTGACATTGTCGTAAAACCACTGACAAGCTTCCTGAAAGCTCTCGGAATCTATGCTGGGGCGACCTTACTGGGTGATGGTAACGTGGCCCTGACACTGGACGTTATGGGCGTTGCTGAAAAAGCTATGATCAATCTTGGTGAAGACGAAGTCGACTTCTCTGCAGTTGCTAAGAAAAACAAAGAATTCCTCGATTCGATGACTGACTACCTTGTTGTTGATATTTACGACCACTGTAAGTATGCTTTTCCACTGCCCATAGTCAATCGACTCGAAGAGTTCAAGCAAACAGACTATGATTATTCTGGCAACCAAAAAGTCGTGCGCTATCGTGGATCACTGCTACCAATCATCTCGGTCACCGAGTTTTTCGATACCCACCATAAACACGAGCGGGAGGACGACGAAACAGATGCCATTGTAGTCATCCAACGATATGATCGATTATTTGGCCTACAGGTAGGGGGGATCTTGGATGTTATCAGCTCCACATCGAAAATCGATGATCAGATCAACTCTCATGTAGGCATCATGGGCAGCATTATAGAAAAAGATCGTGTTTTGGTAGTTATTGATGCCATGCGCCTTATCGATCATTACTGTTTCAATCATAACATAAAGCTTGGTGAACAAGGTGGCAAGGAGACAAAAACTTCTCAGGGCAAGACTCATATCCTCGTAGTCGAGGATAGCCGTTTCTTCCGCAACCATATCAAATCAATTCTTGAGTCCAATGGCTTTGAAGTTTCAACGGCAGAAAATGGAGAAGACGCTTTGGATCAAATGTACGAGCTTAAAGACGAGATCAACCTCGTTATCTCTGATATCGAAATGCCAAAGATGGACGGCTATGCCCTTGCTGGTCAAGTGCAGCGAGACGAAAATCTATCGAAGATCCCAATGATCGCTGTGACAACTCGATTCCGTCAGGCTGATATTGATAAGGGGATGGAACTTGGCTTTATCAAATACTTGGAAAAGCTCAATGAGGAGCAGCTCTTAAACTGTATTCAAGAAATTGTGATGAGGGGAGGTAGCGATGCCAGGTAATAAGGTTCAAAATACCGAACAATTCTCGACTTTCTACGTTTGTGATCGCTTGTATGGCTTAGACGTCACTCGGGTCCAAGAAATTGTTCGAGACATGCAAACCACAGGGATACCATTGGCACCAGCATACGTCAGAGGTCTCATCAACCTCAGGGGGCAGGTCGCTACTGCTATCGGCTTGCGGGAGCTTTTCAGCCTTCCCAAAGATGAAACATCCGAGGTACTCAACGTGGTTTGTAAGATCGAAGGATTCTTGATCTCGTTCCAGGTAGATAAGATCGGGGATGTTATGGAAGTTCAATCGAGCGACTTTGAGCCTACTCCCAACACAATTCCAGAGAGTACTCGGCGATTTTTAGCGGGCGTTTACAAGGTTTCGAGTCAGCTCCTGAGCATCATCGATATTGATAAGGTCATGTTCTATCTGAATGAGCAGAACAATAATGATAAAGCAGCGTAAGGAACGCTTATGAAAGCACTGGTTGTAGATGATTCTGTAGTATTTCGTAGCCAGATCAAATCGGCGCTGACATCGTGCGAACACTTTAAGGATATTGATGTTGCTGCAAATGGCAGGATTGCGATCAATAAGTTGGCCAAAGGCGCCTACGACTTAATAATTCTCGATCTGGAAATGCCGGAACTAAATGGTATAGAGACCCTTCAAGAGATGAAGCGCCTCGGCCTAAGATCGAAGGTGATTGTTTTCTCATCGCTAACTGCTCGTGGAGCTGACGCAACTTTAGAAGCTTTAGAACACGGCGCCTGTGATTTCGTTACCAAACCCCAGAACGTACAGAACTTCGAACTGGCGCTTCAGCACGTTAAAGATCAATTAATTCCAAAGGCCCTACAATTCACAGGTCGGTCCACAAACACAAGTACAGGAGCAGGGGTGGGAGTCAGTACTGGAAAAATCGCTGTTGGTGATACCACTATAGCCCCGCGAAAAAAAATTATCGATGCCCCGCCTCCCAAGTGGAAAAAGTATACACTCGCAAACTTTATTCCTAAAGTGTGTGTCATCGGCAGCTCAACTGGGGGTCCGGTTGCCCTCAAGGAACTGTTTAGCACCATTCGAGGGCCTTTGAAAACCCCTGTTCTGATAGCTCAACACATGCCGCCGGTCTTCACCCGTACTCTGGCTAAGAGTATCGAGGATCAAACAGGCATTCCAGCAAAAGAAGCCAAACACTTCGAGCCCATTGAGAATATCATTTATGTGGCTCCGGGAGACTTCCACCTGAGCCTAAAAATTTCCAATGATCGGATCTATACGGCCCTAGACAAGCGCGACAAGAGAAACTCGGTACGACCCGCTGTAGACTACCTTTTTGAATCCGCCGCAGAAGTTTACGGCAAGGGTGTATTGGGAATGATCTTGACTGGAATGGGTGGTGATGGTGCTGATGGTTGCTGCGAGATCAAGAATCATAACGGCTGCGTAGTAATACAAGACGAGAAGTCTTCTGTTGTATGGGGTATGCCTGGATCAGTTTACCGAGTAGGGGCTTATGATGCCGTACAAAGTATCGAAGAATGCTGCCATTCCATTGCTCGATTGATTGGGAGAAGCCAATGAGTCAATCTTTTTGTAAATTTCTAGTTCACGATGGTTGCATCAGCGCGGACGACTTGGTGAATGCATTTATCAAGCAAGCTCAGGCGAACCCAAGCTTGCCTACTCTGCTATTTGAAAATAGGATTTTGTCTGAAGATGAGATGCTGCAAGTTTATGCTCATCAAGCACAGAACGAAGTTAGCTTCGAACAAAGTTGCCGAGATCTAAAGATTTGGTCCAAAGCTATCGACCAAAAATTGGAAGCTGTGATTATCAAAGAAGTTCCTTCCATATTTAGAATTCTAGTAGATGAAGATCTGATCAGCCTGGAAGACCTTACAGTAAAGATGGATGAGTATATTTCCAATGTTATCGAAGACCCCGAGGCCTATGGCCTATCGGCCGCATCTTAGGAGCTGTGAACATGAGTTTTTTTGGAACCCAATTGATTGATAAAGGTTTGATACAAAAGTCAGATCTAGTGAAAGCATTGGTAAGCCAAAGCAACCAGCTTCCATCTCCTATTCAAATTGTCTACGAAGATGGCCTTCTCACAGCTGAACAGATTATCGAGGCAATTTCGGATCGCGATCGAGGTGAGTCGTTTGCAGCGACCTGCAAGTCCCTGAGCTACTGGAATGACGAGATTGACCAAAAGGTGAAGTCCATTCAAAAGAGGGAGCGCTCCCCTATTGGTCAAATATTAGTCGATCAGTTTGGAGTCGATCTATCGACCCTGAGTGATGAACTGGCACACACCAATGCTCCGACGCCAAACCAAAACATACCCGCACCAACCGACCCAAATCTGAGCTATGATTTCACATTTCCGCAGGTAAGTGGCGAAACAAAACGACAGTATATCGACTTTTTCTCTGCCGAGGTCAAAGAGTCTTTAGAAAAGGGGTTCCATAAATTTACGGAGGGCACCGCTGACGCTGAAACCTTGGCCAATCTAGAAGAAATTGTACAGCAGCTAACAGCAGCGGCAAGCTTTGCACGAATGGAAGTATCATTCACTATTTGCGAGAAGCTCGCATGTCTTGTCGAAAAAATCTCCCATCAAGGCTTAGGATGTTTTCAAGATCTAGCCTCGTTACAGCAGACATGCCTGAAAACTCTCGATGTCATGTGGGAATTGCACCGATTTATCGATGTCAGTGGCTCAGAGCAGGAATTCTGGGTAAACGATATATCAAGATCAAATTTTTCAAACGTGATTTCTCGTTTGAACGAATATGTGGCTTAGGAGACAATCATGAAAATTCTAGTTACCGATGATTCCCGATCCGTACATGGCTTTATCGAAGCCATGTTTGTGGATACTCCCCATGAGCTGGAGCACGCCTACGATGGAACAGAGGCTCTCGATCAAATCAAAGGAGGCCTCTCGGTCGATGTAATCTTACTCGACTGGGAGATGCCGCAGTTGTCTGGCGTAGAAGCGCTCAAGGCCCTCCGTGAGCAGGGCTGTGCAATTCCAATCCTGATGGTGACATCGCGAAACAATGTGAAGAACATCGCGGAAGCCCTAGAAGGTGGAGCCAATGAGTACATTATGAAACCATTTACCAAAGATATTCTATTTGAGAAGTTGGAAATGGTTTTGGGGCGAAAGGTAGCATAACATGGATATTAACGAATCAGTCTTAGAGTCCTTCTCTAAGTTTATATTCGATAGAATCGGCATTGTTTATACCCAAGTCAATTACTATCAGTTAGAAACACGACTTGAAAATGCGATGTCTCACTTTGGTTTTGCTTCAATTGATGAGTTGCAACGAAAAGCGCTGATCTTAAAGGATGATGCCGTCATTCGCTATATACTCGATATCGCAACCAATAACGAAACTTCGTTCTTTCGAGATGCAAAGGTATTTCATGCAATCATCAAAGAAGCCATCAAGCCCCTTGCGGCGGAGCCGGGCCATAAAATCCGAATTTGGTCGGCTGCTTGTTCCACTGGCCAAGAGCCCTACTCTTTGGCTATGGAGTTAGAAAACCTAAGGACCATCTACCCACAATTAAACTATGAAATATTCGCCACAGACTTTTCGAAACGAGTCCTCGATAAGGCTCAGTCTGGCCTTTACACGCAGCTTGAGGTGCAACGGGGCCTTAGCTCAATCAATCTGGTAAAGTACTTTAAGCAATCGGAACAATCCGACCCAACAGGCCCTCTGTGGGAGATTTCCGATAACATTAGAAATCGAGTGAAGTTCTCTCACTTCAACTTACTTGAATCGTGGAACTTATCAGGGAAGTTTGATCTTATCCTGTGTCGTAACGTGCTGATCTATCAGACTCCAGAGATGAAGAAAGATATTTTAAAAAAGCTCAACCAGTATATGAAACCAGAGAGTTATCTGGTGCTAGGCTGCGCTGAGTCCATTACCGGACTCCAAGACATGTACGAACCGGTCCAATTCGAAACCGCACGTTTTTTTAAGAAGGTTTCCAATGAAGGTGAAGAGAAAAAAGCCTCTTAGATGAGGCTAGTCAGTAGCCATCAACCATGCTAAAAGCCCTTTCGGATTTGTAACGTGAGGGTCTTCATGCTTGGCATTATTATCGCAATTGCGTGTGCGTTTACTTGGTCACTTTCGGTTATCTTGCTCAAGATAGCGAGCAATCACGTTCACCCGATCGTACTAAATTTAGGCAAGAATACTCTAGGCTTGGCCCTACTCATTCCCACGGCCTATCTCGTGGATGGCCCCCTGCCTGAGATATCCACCTTGAACCTGACACTCTTATTCCTGTCTGGCTTTTTCGGGATCGGGATCGCAGATGCAATGGTGCTCAAAGCCATGAACCTCCTGACGGCATCCAAAGTTGCTATTTTAGAATGTTTATTCGCCCCCTTCGTCATCACTCTGTCAGTGATTTTCTTCGGTGAAACCATCAACTTCACACAAGGACTTGGCGTTCTGGCTATCGGCGCCTCACTGTTTTTGGTTTTACCTAAAAAAGGCTCACAAGCAAAAACTGAGAACTCGCTAAAAGGCAGTATCTTAATGAGCCTCGGCCTCCTAACCATGGCCGGAGGAATTTTGATCGTGAAACCTATGTTTGAAGAGGTCCCCCTTTTTTGGATAATTACGATTCGTATGGTCGCTGGAGTTTTAGGCTCCCTGCCGCCAATGTTTCTTTTGAAGCATAAGCGCGCGGAGATCCTCCAGCTTTGGGGTATGCAGCGAAAGTTTCTTGTGTTTATCGCATTCTTTCTCAGTGCCTATGTCTCTATTAGTCTTTGGATTGCAGGTTATAAGTACTTGCAAGCTTCCGTAGCATCCGTACTGAACCAAACCTCCACCATTTTCACAGTCATATTGGCTGTAGTTGTCCTAAAAGAGGAGTTCACAACGCGAAAGGCTGTGGCAGCTATTCTGGCAACTGTCGGGGTGGTGATTATCTCAGCCCATTGACAAATAGTCTCTTAGACTTACATTGTGAAATGACTGGGCCCGCCCAACTGCACAATGAAGGTTAATATGTTCTTTAGACTTTTTCTGTTAATGACGCTAATCCCCATCCTTGAAATAATCTTTCTCCTTAAGATTCACGGTCACTTAGCCAGCTTTCTGGGAGGGGGAGAAGCTCTCCTTGTCACCATAGGTTCGATTCTACTAACGGGCGCTATTGGCGCAAATCTCGCAAGATCTCAGGGCTTTCAGGTTCTCAGGCGCATGCAGGAAGCCTCTGCTCGGGGTCAAATTCCTGGTGAAGAGCTTGTGGACGGCGCCATGATTCTAGTTGGTGGGGTTTTACTCCTCACGCCAGGCTACTTCACCGATGTGGTTGGCTTTATCTTGATGATTCCAGTGTCTCGAAACGCCCTTAAGGGCACTGTGAAGCGTTGGCTGCAAAACCAGGTGCAACGAGGTCATGTTCACGTTGCCTACTACTCATCGTCACCTGGCACCACCAACGCCCCCAGGCATCAGCACGATCCCAATGTCATCGACATCGATCCCATTTCGGATCGATCCGATCGCTAAAAGTAGATCTGCTTCATACAGAAAACGCTTCCACCAGATTTTATGAACTCACTGGTATCCAGCGGGATAGGAGTGAAACCAGCGAGCTCCAGAAGCCTTTCGGTTTCTGGGTTACCTTGCTGCAAAATCACATGCTTGCCATCGGGGCAGTGAGCGTTACAAGCAAAACCTGGGGAGTCTGCCTCCACCAATGGAACCATAATGATCTGATCAAAGACAGTTTCTAGTGCCTGCCAATCAGAGTCTTGAAATGCCTCCCGGCACGCTAGAATAGTGGTTTCATTCAATATGCTCAAGCATGTGTCCAGATGATAGAACTTTGGATTCTTAAGCTCTAAAGCTAAGATAGGCGCATCAACAAGCCTCGATACCGATTCATAGATACTGGCATGAGTTCGAAAGCCATAGCCCCCGCAGATGAACCGCTTTCCGGGAACCCAAAGCGCATCTCCCATACCTTCGAGCAAAGTTGTTGGTGTTCGCTCCGGTAGGTAGGAGGTTTGAAAGCCGAGGTTTTTTAAAGAATCAGCAATAGACTCAACTTCAGCATGGCGGGTATCATCTGCCATATTGCTCATCAAAGCAGATGGTCGACCTTGCTGATCTAGGTACGGAAAGGACTGGTTGGCGCAAAAAACCATGTCCGGACAGCCTTGTTTGGCTGCAAGTACCTTGGTTTGCAAACCTAAGCCCTGATAAACCTCTTTGAGGGCCTGCCATTGCTCATCTGCCAAGCTCTTTGAAATTTTGTGAGGCTTGCCATCGGCATCAAGCATATGAGGATTTAAGGCATGGTCCACATCGAAGTAGTCCGGCTTCACAAAGAACACACCACGGGGCATCGGCATCGTAGCCGCTTTCTGAATGGAATGGCGATCGAGTGATTCTTTACCGAAAAGGTGGCGTCCCATAAATTCTCCTCAACGTTTAGAGAGTGACTATTTTAGTCATTTATTAAGGAGAATTGAATAAAAGACAAGTGAAAGAAAACAACAGAGGCGCAGGACGCCTCTGAATTGACTAGGACTTATGGAGCTTCACTGACTTCACACTTTGGCGACTTAGCTTATTTCCAATAGCCTTAACTCCCTTAGGCTGCACGATGTCAGAGAGATCCAGAACCTCTGAATCTGGGGTGCCACGTTTGCCCTTCTTGAAGCTCACTTCCACGGCGGGTTCCGGATTGAAACTTAGAATAAGAAGCTTCGTTCCAGGCTCCTGAGGAATAAACTCCTCGCGACGACCGATCGACAATTCTTCCATTTTGAATCGCTTCACATAGTAGTCTTTCTTCTCACCGTGGTAGTAGACACAGCTAATAATAATGTCGTCACTGTACTTGCCCATGTGGAGAATATTTTCATCAAAATAGGTATCTAAATCATACCCCGATAGCTCGATGGAACCAGAACGATAAAGAGTAAAGATCTTATCATCTCCTGCAAAGGAGCCTAACTTTTTGCCTTTCTTATCAACATTGAGTCGTCTCAACTTGCTATCGAACCATAGATCAACAGACTCTACCACCGGAGCATCGCGACTCACAACGTCGACATTCGCCACTGGCTCTTTGGTAACTAGTAGCCCTTTTACAGATCGGGTTTTAATAGCAAGCTCTGAAAAGTCTACATCGATTACCTTATTGCGTGCCTTGGCCTCGGGTTTTAAGATCACTTCAACCACTTCACCCTCTCCCGAGGGGTTGACACTAAAGTGATGAACACGACTGCCCTTGTTACCACGGGTCAGATCGTAAGCCCGATCGCGGGTTGCCGCGGCCATTGCGAAACGTTTCTGGTAGGTGGGGCCCCCGCGTCCGTCTTGATAGATCATATGGTAGACAGTCTTATCATCACCACGTGTAAACACTCCAGCATAGATGATATTTTTTCCATAGAAGGTCTTTTCACTGACCTTGCTTACCATACACTGCCCGTCTTTAGTAAAGGCAACGATTTCGTCCAAATCTGAGCAATCGAACAAGAACTCGTCTTTTTTAAGGGACGTACCGATAAAGCCTTCGCGACGGTTGATATAGAGCTTCTGATTAACCACAGCTACCGCACGGGCCTCCACGGTTTCAAACACCTCGATCTTAGTTCGCCGCTCCCGACCAGGACCATACTCCTTCTTGAGCTTTTTGAAATAGCTGATAGTTGTCGCGACCATATCTGAAAGCTTATCGTCCACCTCTTGAATCTGTTCCTTGAGTTTGACGAGATGCTCTTCAGCCTTACTACGATCAAATTTTGTGATGCGTTTGATTTTAATCTCTGTGAGCTTTGATATATCGTCATCAGTAAGCTCTCGGATCATATCCTTGCTAAAAGGCTTCAAGCCCCGCCTTATGGTGGCTAAAACCTGATCCCAATTTTCGGCGTTTTCTATTTTGCGGTAGATCTTATGCTCAATAAACAAAAGTTCTAGGCTAGATAGGTGAAGCTTCTCTAATAGTGCTTGCTTTTGAATTTTGTATTCAAGTTCAAGCAAGTCCTTACTGTGGTCGACCGACTCCTGTAACAGGTCGGTTACCGAGCAGAAATACGGCTTGGTGTCCCGAATTACACAACATGAAGGCGCAAGACTAACTTCACAATCTGTGAAGGCAAACAGAGCATCCATTGCCACATGGGGCGATACCCCTGGGCTTAGATGCACCAGAATCTCCACAAACTCGGCGGTGTTATCCTCAACCTTTTTGACTTTGATCTTACCCTTATCGTTGGCTGAGATGATCGAGTCGATCAAAGATGCGGTAGTGACTCCATAGGGTAGATCCGCAACCTTGATGGTCTTATTATCCACGATCTCAAGTTTCGCACGAACCTTGACTCGCCCTGTTTTTCGCCCATCTTTGTACTGCCGTACATCAACTGAGCCACCGGTTAGAAAGTCAGGATACAAAGTCACCGACTTGCCTTGCAAGTAGCCAATCGCCTGATCGATCACTTCATTAAAGTTATGGGGCAGGACTCTTGTGGATAGACCTACAGCAATCCCTTCGACGCCAGTGACCAGCAACAGAGGGAATTTAACGGGCAGGGTCAAGGGCTCCTTATTCCTGCCATCATAGGATGACTGCCACTCGGTAACCTCATCCTTAAAGAGAACTTCCTTGGCAAACTTTGTCAGTCGAGCTTCGATATATCGGGGTGCAGCAGCCCGATCACCTGTTGCAACATTACCCCAGTTTCCCTGCGTATCGATCAAGAGATCTTTTTGAGCCATCTTCACCATGGCGTCTTCGATCGCCATATCGCCGTGAGGATGGTAGCGCATGGTATGACCAATAATATTGGCAGCCTTATTATAACGGCCGTCTTCTAGTTCGCTCATAGCATGAAGGATGCGCCTTTGTACCGGCTTGAGTCCGTCGTATAGATTTGGTACTGCCCGATCTAAAATTACATAACTTGCATAGTCCAAGAACCAGGACTCATACATGTCTTCAACATCGCCACGGCCTCCCGCTCCGCCAGGGGCAGGAGGGACTGACTGGGAGGGTACGCTGGCCGAGCCCTTGTCATTAGTGGTTTCTTGTGTCACGCTTCCGCTCCTTCAACGATTGGTTCTTCAGCTCGGAGGTTATCAATAATAAATTTCTGTCGATCCTGTGTGTTCTTACCCATGAAGTAACTAAGGAGATCGGCGACGGCTGTTTGCTGAGACATGCGGACGGTTTCAACCCGCATGTCGTCTCCGATAAACTGGCTGAACTCTTTGGGAGAGATTTCACCTAGACCCTTAAACCGGGTGATTTCGGCCTTCTTGCCAATTTTACCAAGGGCAGCCTGTTTCTCACGATCGTTGTAGCAGTAGATCGTCTTTTCCTTATTTCTAACTCTGAAAAGAGGGGTCTGAAGAATTTGAACATGGCCTTCGCGGACCAACTCTGGAAAGTACTGAAGGAAGAAGGTCATCAGCAGCAGGCGAATATGCATACCATCCACATCAGCATCGGTCGCTATAATGATATTGTTATAGCGAAGGTTCTCGACACCGTCTTCTACATTCAGGGCGTGTTGCAATAGATTAAACTCTTCGTTTTCGTAGACGACTTTCTTGGTTAGTCCAAAGCAATTGAGCGGCTTTCCTCGAAGGCTGAAAACTGCTTGGGTTTGAACATCCCTGGCCTTTGTCAATGAGCCACTGGCCGAGTCGCCCTCAGTAATAAAGATCGTTGACTCATCTTTTCGATTTTTTTTGCTATCCAGGTGAACTCGACAATCTCGCAACTTCTTATTGAATAAGTTAGCTTTCTTCGCTCGCTCGGTGGCAATCTTTTTGATGCCTGCCATCTCTTTGCGTTCTTTTTCAGACTGAAGGATTTTCTTCTGCAAGGCGATCGCGACTTCCGGCTGCCGATGCAGGTCATTATCCAGTTCTTTCTTAAGAAAGTCGACAACCCAGCTACGAACCGTAGGTCCCTCAGGGCCAACGTTCTGGGAACCAAGCTTGGTTTTAGTCTGAGACTCGAAAACAGGATCTTGCACCTTGATACTGATCGCAGCAATCATGCCAGAGCGAATGTCAGACGCATCATAGTCTTTTTTGAAGAAGTCACGGATAGCTCGTACCACACCCTCACGCAAGGCAGACTGATGACTACCTCCCATAGTCGTGTGCTGACCATTGACAAACGAATAGTGCTCCTCGCCATACTGCTCACCATGGGTGACCGCCACTTCAATATCATGTCCCTTCAGATGAATGATAGGGTAGCGAATATCTTGAGATTGAGTTTTCCTCTCAAGCAAGTCGAGCAGGCCTCGCTGCGAGACATACTTTGTGCCATTAAAAACGAGGCGCAAGCCAGCATTGAGGTAGGCATAGTTCCATATCATCTGCTCGATAAAGTCGGCCCGAAATTTGTAATCGACAAAAATGCTAGGGTCAGGTTTGAAACGAACTTGGGTGCCATTGGATTCTTTGGTAGCAACAACTTTCTTCTCTTCCACCAACTCGCCTTTGGCAAAGCGGGCGACCTTGCACTTACCGTCGCGATACGATGCTACCTCAAAACTGATTGAAAGGGCGTTGACAGCTTTTGTACCCACCCCGTTGAGACCAACTGACTTCTTGAAGGCTTCAGAGTCATACTTGCCTCCTGTATTGATCTTAGAAACACAGTCAACCACCTTACCTAGAGGGATACCACGGCCATAATCACGAATGATAACTTCTGTATCGTCGACATTGATGTCGATCTGTTTGCCAGCCCCCATCACAAACTCATCGATGCTGTTGTCCATGATCTCTTTAACAAGAACGTAGATTCCATCATCGGGTGCATGACCATCGCCTAATTTACCGATGTACATGCCTGGACGCATGCGAATGTGTTCTTTCCAGTCGAGGGACCGAATGTTATCTTCCGTGTAGTTGACCTTAGGCATTTTTACTCCTGTGCCAAGCGCTCAAGTTCTGCGTTAGAAAAAGAGTCCGATATCAATACTATATTTACTTCAGCCGATCCGACAACGCGCCAATTTACCCCATCAAGAACGGAGACGAGTTCCTGAACTCAGGGACTATTACACATAATGCCTCGTTGAGCTGATGTAAAGAGCTTGAAAGACGATAGAAATAAATGTCATGGCATAGAAGATTCGATTGGCATGTCATGAGTGGTAGGACAACATCAAGCCTAGTGACAATCTGATGAGCTGGGTCTTGATGTTGTCATAGTAAGATTAAACCGCGTCGACCCAGACACTCATCCAGGGGTAGTCTGTCTCCAGTTTGACATCCCTAAGCCCCTCATGTGCCGTTCCGACACTTAGCACCATCCGCGAGAATACATCGGAAATGCCCGTATTCTGCGACCACAAATAGTCTGAAAGATACTTGCCAGGCGAGATATAAACCGCCTCCGCAAGCGTCAACGATACATCCTGAAGATGACAGTCGTTGCGATCGAAGATACGTATCCTGACTTGCTTCTCCACATCCAACCTCCTATCTAAGATTGCTTGAAAAATTGCGATACCCCCTTTAAGCCGGAACGATCGAGGCTAGTCGATTGTTCGAAATTCACTAGTTAGAATGCATTCTGATTTGATTATATGGGATAAATGCACTGAATCATAGATATTGGAATTACCAGACCTTCGATCAGGAAAGGATTCTGACAGCTTGTGGTAAGATTACGGGGCAAATTATCCGCCATTCAAGATTCTTGCTTATACTCAGCCGAAATGTAGATATTCTACGCAAGTTTTGTTCTCGTTCACGAAGAAAACTTTTATTTCCAACTGCTGTTGCTTGGGTTCATTGCGCGATAAAGTTACACTTTAAATGTGGAAACAAGCCCATTCCGAGACATAAGTCCTAGCTAAGATAAACTAAGATGAAACTCCTAAGCCTTAGTCATCAAGGCCTAGAGCCCTAGAATCATTCGCCGCGAACCCTTGGAACTAAAATTGCTCCTATAAGACCGAACCAATACTAAGGAGTATCGACATGCGTCTCATGGGAATCACAAGCCTCTTATTCTTACTAAGTCAAAGCACTCAAGCTAACGAAGCTCCAGACCCGTCAAAGGTATACATAAAGAAGATCACTTGGGCTGGAAGTGGCTGCGCCGACTCTACCGCCGTGGGCTCAAACATCTCTGCGGATGCTCAGGCCTTTACGTTAACCTTCAATTCATTCTCAGCGGAAATTGGGCCAGGTATTCCTCTGGGCGACCGCCGATCCAAATGTAAGATCAAGGTCGATCTTCGTATTCCAGGGGGCTGGAGCTACGCGCTATTTGATGTGGACTATCGTGGTGAAGTCGCCCTTGAGGAAGGTGTCAATGCAACCTTCAACTCTCAGTACTACTTTCAATCGAGGTCGTCCGATCGAGTTATATTTGAAAGCCATCTTCAGGGAGAGATTTTCGACTTTTTCCAAAGGCGGGATACAGTTGGTATTTCAGATGTGGTCTGGTCTCCTTGCGGCAAAAATAGGGCTCTTAACATTGAAAGCGAAGTTTCTTTAGATACCGATCACTCCGATCGCAGCGGCGCCTTCTACATAGACTCGATGGATGGTTCCTTCACCCAAGTCTATAGCATTCAGTGGCTAAAATGCTAAAAGTAAGCATATAACCACTCCTGAGGAGTACAGAAGTTTGCATAGGAAGCTCCTTTCCTATTCCAGTGCCCGGTGGTTTCGTTTAGGTTTGTCCTCGAAATTAACCGCCTTTTAGGAAAGGACTTCTTATGAATTATAAAGCTCTACTCACCATCGCAGCCTTAAGCTCAACATTTTCTGCACACGCTGGAGAAAACTGCGGCAAGCTACTAAGACAGCCTTGTGTCACTGTCTACGAACCAGCAATTTGTACGATTATCGGTACGAATTCATCATTTCACGGCAGCAACAGCTGTGTCGCGCGGAACCAAGCGCTCTATTACGGGTGTGTTGAGGATCTCAATATCACCTACAGTGATATCAAGTGTGAAACTGACCTGGAATGGGGACTGCTAAAGGCTATCGCTCCTCAAAAGTGCCCCGTATTCTCACCACCTGCTCCTGGCTTCTGTGAAGATGGCGAGCTTGTTGTCGACGAAGACGATCGCGGTTGCCTTCTTCCACCTCGCTGCGTTCGCTAAGATTTAGGCAGTTGGTTAAGAGATCTTAGGAATCGCTTAAATGCATCCTAAGATCTACGATGATAAAAATATTTAACCACCCTGAGCACTTTCCTAACTTACTAAAATCAATATTCATTCCTCAGTATTCACGCAATAAACAAATGTTCAACATATGAAAAGTATTCATTACGAATGTTGACGGGAGATCCCATCAAAACTAGAACTTCCAAGAGTTCTAAGCCAACAATGGGATCAAATCATGGTGAGTGTCACGAAGTCAGTATTGCTATCGCACTCTGGAATTGAGTCGCTAGAAAAAATTATCGCCCTTCGAAAAACTGAGAAGCCTTCGTTCTCCAAAAACTACATCTCTAAGCGAATCGGCCTGAAATCTCGGGGTTATCTTACCGATGTCTTTAAAGGTCGAAAGAAACTGAGTGCCCGCTATGTAGGGCCCATCATTGAGACTTTGAGTCTCGATACCACTGAAGCAACTCTACTTGAAAAGAAGATCCTTTTAGAGACTGAGTTCGCCAAATCTGAAAAGGTTCGCGATCAATTAGATCGTGAAATTAAGATCCTAACAAAAACACTTAAATATCACGAAATCAATATGGACGACATGAGAGATATCTTTACTTTCTCACTTGTCTACCTGAGCCTCTTCTTGTTCCCAGAACATCAAGCTTCGGAACGAGAACTTATGGCCATCTTGAAAGACGTCCCCGCGCAAAGAATTCAAAGCGCCCTCCGCTGCCTTCACCAACGGGAGTTGGTTACTAAAGCCGACGGCATTTACAAGATCAATCACAAGAAAGACTTCTCCTTTCTATTCACAAATTTTAGCCAGCAGCATGAGATCAAACACTTGCAAAGCGCTATCGATGAAAGTCGAAGTAAGGTTCCCGATATTGCTAAAAAGCGGGATGAGGTGCTTTTTCTCAGCTCACTGTTAACAGTTAAAAAACAAAGTTATATGGAGGCCATAGATAAACTTAAAGATACGTTTCGAACTGTCCATTCTGAATTAGAAGACGATGAGCCCGATACCCTGGTTCGTCTCAATTTACAAATGTATCCTGTAATCTCAAAAGAGAAGGAGAGGTGTTTACATGAAGCTTAAACTCATATCAAGCCTATGTTTGGTTATGGCTAGCGGTTCTGCTTGGGGCCAATCGATATCTGAGGACAGATTTTTCGAGATTCTAGAGTCCAACCCTGAATCCCATGAGATTCATTATGAGAACACCAAAACCTATCGAAGTGGTAGTCGCACCATTCTAGCGATGGAAACTGCGAAAGTCTCTGCTCAAGATTTTTGTATATTTGGAATAGAAGCCCCAGACAACTTACAAGAGGGGTCATACTCTGGTGAATTCAATACCGTATTCGCCTGCCGTTTCAACGAAGGACTGGTTGAAATCAATCCTCTGCCTCCTTTAAGACCATCTCCTGGAAACGATGGTCGAACACCAGTCGTTGTCATAGGCAACCTCAGTGTCGGCCAATATCTATCAAGTACTTTAGACTATCCTGGTTCCATCCAGCTTCGTCTCAACGTCGACTGATCCGGTGTGGGCCCTTGAGCCCACACTTCTATATATTCTAAAGCGATAAAAGCTTAGTCAAGTTCCCTTTCCAAGAAATCCTGACTTTCCATCGAATTGATATCAACAAACTTTTGATATTGAATCACTTCATCTTCTGCGTTTCGCCCGTAGCTCAAGCCAGACGTGATACCAGCGAGCTGCCCTCGCACAAAAAGAGGCTTGCCTGGAAAAATATCTAGTGCTGTCATACTTTCATTGAGAGATCGAGTATCGCCAGAGCCTAGGTTGCTTTCGGCTACCAGCATCCCATCCAACTTACTAGCAACGTAATCCTGAGCAAATTGCTTTTGAAGCTGTGTTAGCCCGGGCTCATCTTCCATGGGATCACCTTTCGCCTGGAGAAGGCTATAGCCGACCACTGCAACTTCCTGTGCAATACTAGGCGCCAGTGATGCGAGGCTCCTCACTCCTGGAGCCGTGTATGCTGGAAACTTGATGATACCAATATCTTGACCGTTCACACCACGACTCTGCCATCGGGAGTAATTTGGATTCAAAACAAGCTCTTCAGCCTGGGCCCTTGGATAAAACGATAGCTGACCATCAACCACACGAGGCTCGACAATCTGAATATTCGGATTCGAGACCCTGGTATCGAAAACGCAACTTGCTGCTGTAATCAATTGTGAGTCATTCACAAAGGTTCCTGTGCAAAAGTCACGACCATTGACTCGCAACAAAACAACACTTGGATATTCGGAGTGATCAATCTCCACACCATTCGACACCTTTAACGTCATCACGTCAGAACTGTTTTTGCCACAAGCTAGCAAAAGACTAGCTGAGATAAGGCTAAACGCGCCACTCTTTGCCCGAAGATACAAACGCCTTTTCATGTGACTTCTCCTTATGTGGTATTGCAACCCTAGAGTAGCGTAGACTGAAGAAATAATAAATTGAGCTCTTTTTATCGAATGTCGATAAACCAATAAAAACCCTACGAAAAAGGGCCTTCTGATGGATATTTAGTGCTAAATGCAACACCGATCGCTGCAAAAATAAAGTAAGTCCGTGGTTTGCCGCAAGGTGTAGGATGTAGTTTATCCAACTCTGGAGTGGAACATCTCCCCAACCCTGACAGCAATAATTCGCCTGGTTTCTTCTCATTCCCGTTCAGTCAGCATCTAGCTAGTTATGCTGTTTAGAAAGCTGTGGAAGCGATATGGTCCGTCTAGTCTTCGGCAATCAAGCCATTATGACCACTAACTTTCAATATGAGGAAACATTCCATGAAGATCATACGAGCCTTATCAATCATGTCCACTCTAACGGCAGCCTTCGTCGGTCTAACAGCTTCTGCCTTCCCCGGTGGCTTTGGCCCTGAATGCTACGAAGGTCGCGTATTTTACAGCCAATCGCGCTTGGAGCGAACCTATTTAGATTCATGGCAGGCAGTTCTTGACCCAGCTTTGGGAAAGATAAATTTCTATGAGCTGCAGCGACAAGGCAATCTAATCCAGCTAGAGGCTTATAAGTACGATCAAGCTGTAGAGCTCGATCTTGATCATGGCACGATTTCCTTTTCTGGAGAACTGGTGTCCAAGACCTACCCCATTGCTAATATGGGATATCGATGTCTTTACAACCCATGGCTTATTAATAGTGTCACATACAATGAGCGAGGGCGATTCGAAGTGGTCGACATGGAAGCATCGGGCGGCCTCTCTTGGGTAGAAAAAGGCCTTATTGGCGATGTCATCGATAGGTACCGCGAGATCGAACGTTTTCCCAACGCTATCATTTTGCAATCTAAATCTCGCCCCGATCTGCAAGTTACCATGCATCTTGACTCTAAGACCATCGCCTACACCACGAAGCCTTGGGACGATGATATCACTCGTTTTACAACAGCCGATAAGGACCTAGACTACCAGCTTTGGAAGATCTCAGCGATTCGGCATAGCGGTGGTGGCCGCTTTGAACCCACCGTAGATAGTGAAGGCACTATTACTTGGATTGAACGAGACCCTCATGGAGCTGTTATTTTCAAGTTTGAGAGATTTTATAGAGGTGGTTCACAGCTTGAGCTTGTGGACGAGGACCGCAACCTATCCCTCACCATAGATCTAAAACAAAAGAATATCGACATGAGTCTATACGAATCAGGTGAGAGCTTCTGGCTATACCACGTCACAGGTGTTGATCTAAATCAACAATAAGTCTCATTGCACGAGCTGAACAGCTCGTGCCCTTTCGCTACCATGAGATGCTACCGTCATCTGGAGAGATGGTCCAAGACCTCCCCAAGAAACATATGGTAGTTTTCTTGGCAAATATCTGAAACCATGCCTCCCGTACCATTTACTAGGGATAAATAGCTAGCTGGGTTGGGTGGCTCCTGATAGTAGCCCGATGAAGCACAACGCTTCGGTGCAGACCAAGGGGGATCTTCAAGGAGTAGTAGAGCAAAGACAGTGGTTTCAAAAAAAACCTGATTAAAGTAGTCGTCCGCAGACTGAAACCCTTGCCCCTGGCAGCTTTCTTGAACTGCTGAACCACAGTTTTTCTCGTCTGTTAGCAAAAGGGCTGCGACCTCAGCATCATCCCGCAACCATGGGGTAATCCCCTGGGAGCATTGCCCAAACAGTCCCTTTGTTAAAGACTCGATGCCACGCTCTATAGAATTACCCTGATCGCCCACCTTGATCATCGCTTCTAGATTAGTAGCGACTTGTTCAGAGTTCACCCTGTATTGATCTCTGGTTAGAGTCAACTGATTGCCAAGAGTTCTCACAAGGCAAGGACTAGACGTGGTTACAACTGCAATCTGCCAGTCAAACCGATCTGTCAGCTCAGGAAGAGCTGCCCGCCATGCCGTTGATAAATCCCTTTGATATGCAACCATTGAAGCACTATCATCTATCACTAGAAGGATGTCGAGCTTCTGGCTAGGATCGTCACTCACGACCTGGTTACAAACCCTATCCTGAATAATGTCATCATACGTCTTACCAATCTCTATTTGGCCATCAATACAAATGAGATTGTAGAAACCGTCATCGCGAAGCTCTAGCCTAACAATGTCTCGAAACGCCATAATTTCTTGGCTGGAAGCAAGGTGAGTTGCAAGAATCAGAGACATCACCAGTAGCAATCGAAGCATACTATTCCTCCATATAATACTTATGGCCTCTTGGCCACGACAGGATGCATCGGCGCTTGGGAGCAGAAAATTGAATGGAGACCTTATCAAACACGAGAGAAATGGGCTAGGCTTCTTATTATTTAGTAAGGTTGACTCAGAAAATTTACTGAGTCAACCATGTACAGGTTATTGAATTCCTATCATTGGAAAGTTTTCCGGTAAGCTTACCTGCCATTTCCTAACAGAAACTTGATCCTTAACTTCTAGTCTTGCCTCGTCAATCGCCTGTGCAATAGGCATAGCAGAGCTTTTCTCTGCTGCTACGATGGCCCTATCACGATTGACAATTCCCGAGGACGAGACTTTATCTTGGAATTCGTCCCGCTGGTCCACGGTTGCCATGATGATCTTTTTGAGATCCACGGGGCGCAGAGCGGGATTGATGTCTTTAAGCTCAGCAGCTAAGCCAGCAACATAGGGTGCTGCTTGGCTTGTTCCACTGAGTTTCAGATAGAGGTCATTGGGAATCGCTGATCGAATCGCAACTCCCGGTGCAAGCACATGTACCGCTTGGCCGTAGTTAGAGAACGGTGCCAAGGCTTGTAATCCAAACGTCGCTCCTACAGTAATACTATTCTCTGCACTGATATTTGCTGGTGACACAGGAAATTGATCGTTGTTGGTTCCATCATTGCCCGCAGCAAAAACAAATAGGGTATTCGGCGCTTCTTCAACCAGTATACGTTGCTCAGCCACGGTACGATTCACGAAAAAGATTGCAAGATCTTCCACAGATTTTGGGTCAGGCGTATTTCCTCCCATCGCTAAGCGGACAATCGGTTCAATGATAAGCTTAGCTTGCATTACGCCAGTTCCTAGAGATGCATTGGCGACATCTGAATTGTGGCCATGGATATAGCTTCCCACTGAAGCAAAGGCTTGCCCTTGGGCTTTCGCGAGAAGATATAGGCCTCCTTTTATGATTTCCTTTAATATAAAGTTGAGAGATTTACCCTCTTCCAAAGCTCGTACTACATCCTTTTCTAGCTGTTGAAGAGGATTGTCAACAGGCAGCAACCTAATGGTAAGAATCCGCGCATCTTCATTTGAGCCTGCTGCTATAGACGCTACATGCGTCCCGTGAACATAGGCTCCGAACTTATTGAGCCTTGCCACAAAATCTCGATTCTGTGCCTTCTCCTGAAGCCAACGAAGATCCTCAGGCTCAATGGTACCTTCAAGTGCCAAGCCTTGAAGCTGAAAGAAGCGTTCGATATCACTATCGAAGAGGTCATTGTACTTGTAATCAATGATGCGATTGTTGTTACCGAAAAAGTTCCAACCCCAGATATCATCTCGATAGCCATTGTTATCTTCATCTCGGCGATTCACAGTATTATCCACTGGATTCTCCCAGATTCTCCCTTGTAAAAATTCGTGCTGATAGTCGACCCCAGAATCAACGATCGCTATGGTAGAGGCTGTTGCTACGCTAGATACCATGGCACAACTTGCCACCAGTGATAAGAGCTTCATAATGACTCCACAATGATAAAATCCGCAATTAGAAATATTTGCGAACGATTCTTGAGCATCTGGTGGTGCTAGTCAATAGGAAGGCACCTGCACGACCTTATCTCTAACTTCGATGAGGTAGGAAAGAATACACCCATCGGTGTATTCTTCTAGGGTAGCTACTTAGAGACATAGGAATCGCTAACTTAAGATTTTGAGTAGAAGTCGAGGTTTCTGAGCGAGCCCCATCACGGTAGCAATTCGAATCATAGGATCTAAGGCAAAAGCTCGCGAATAGATACCACCATGGACCTGTTCAGCGAATAGTTGCTGCGGATCATCCTGCACTTTATGATCCTGATTTAGCAGATCGTAGAGTAGCAGCAGACCACTTAACGCCTGGGTGGTTTGCACTTCAAAGATCTCGACTCCAAAAGTCTTAGCTCCCAAGAAGGCAGCTTGAAACACCGGGTGCTGCAAGGAGCGAGTTTTCGTGATGCCAGCGACATTTGCCGAAACCCGCAATGGCTTGGCATCACCGTCAAGGCTAACCCCTTGAGTCGCAAACACTTCTGCTGCTAAAGTTTTTGAAATGTACTGGGCTGCCTGATAGCCAACGCCTTGAAGAGGCACGATCGCTCGTGCTACGGGAAGCCCTTCCTTCTCGAACTGGTTTTCCAAATTCAAAAGTCCCAAGGTTTTAAGGACTCCTTGCCAGGCAGGAGGGCTTCGATGCATGGTCTTGGCTCGATCGAGGTCTTCTGGCTGCATGACCGCTGGTGAAGTTGGTGAAACCAGCATAGAAACCGAACCCACGATAGAAGGCTCAAGGCTTCGAACGATGCCATTCATAGTTGCTGTCAATCGCCACTCTTGACTCGCACCAGCAGCATAGGCAAACATTCCGATATGAACAGGCTCACCATCAGCAAAGGCTTCGATCGTTGATCCAATCGTTTGTGGCTCAAGGAGTATGTTTCGAGCTTTTTCGCCAAAGTATAACGTACCACTCAAACCTTTATGACGATCGACAAAGCTCTTGCAATCTTGAATGTCAACCCAAAGGACTGACGCACCCGCCTTGAGCAACATCGCTGTTGGAGCTAGCTCCGCTGATGCTCCCAAAATCACAAACTTCTGGCCCTTCAAGTTGATACAACCATCATCATTGAGCGCTTCTCGACTTATCCAAGTGATTGCCTTTGCTGCAGCTTTCGTGATCTGGTGCTCTTGCAACATAAGCTCTGCGAGATCTTTCAACCGCGCACCTTCGTAACGCTGACCACGAAAGGGAACTTCAGGTTTAAAGCCTTCGCTTTCCCCTAGGTCAATAGTCTCTAGAGGAGATGGTTTGCTATTACCTGCCATGTACTGTGTAAAAGGACCTGTGAAAATCGGGCTTTTATACTGCAGCTGATCCTGCGTTCGCCTCACCATGTATTTAGCGATTTCACTGCGCAATTTAGAATTGACTCGCGCCGCTTCGAATCGAACAACTGTCTCGCCATAGCTTTTTTTAAAGTCTTTTCGAGATGGTAGCTTGATATCCTTGAAGTCGTTTGGATAGCGTTGCATCGCCTCTTCTAGAATGTGCCTAAAAAAGCTCGAACCGGTAAAACCTTCCGGTAGGGTGACACCTTCATCGCTTTGCTTACTCAAAGTATACTCCTCCTATTAACTCATCCACGTTCCCCTACCCCATCACTAATTGATACAGTAGTCCTTTTAGTTGGAAAATTTGATGGAAAGACTAGCAGATCGGAAGGAAAAAACATCTCTATAATGACGATTAAAACAGATCGAAGGTGAATTTTACATATCAGGCGATACATACATATAATAACCTGATTCAATTAGACGTATTAAGAGACTGAAGCGAAACGCTTTAGAAACTTGTGGGATCATACCCCACAAGTTTAGATCCTAGTGGGGTCATGACAAGCCTAGAAGAAACCATTTTTATTCATCTTACGACCACCGACAAATGTTGCATAGAGTCTCATAGGTAGATCAATCGCTTGCACAGCATCCCAGTGCTCCACAAGCTTACCATTGTCCACGCGCCAGGTGTCTATGATGTTGAACCCCTTCTCCTGATTACCTCTGTGCTTGTGTTTTAGAGTGGCATGTGAATGAAGGCTTACCATATCGCCATCAACGATGATTTTTTTGACATCGTAGTTGAACTCAGGGAAGTTTTTGACAAACTTTTTTAGGTAACCTACAAGGCCATCGATACCGTCAGGCATATTTCGATTATGCTGGACGTAATTGTGCTTGCCAAACGTTTCCGTGATGTATTCGAAATCATGGTCATTCATGATGCCTTGAACGAAATCTATCACTAGATTGGCATTCTGCTCTTGCGTTTGGTTCCAATGAGGTCTCTTAAGTGCGTTAAAATCAATTTTTTGAACTGTCATCATCGTTCTCCTGTTTCTATTTTATCTGGTGGATTAAACTATTCAAAAGCTCTTTGTAGTAATTACTGTCTTGCCTGACGCGTGCGATCAGCATGCCCCCTTCTAAGGAGGCGACCAACACCTTAGACCATGCGTTTTCATTTAGATCGTCGCGGAATTCGCCTAGGGCCTTGCCTTTCTTGATTTGGTCTTCGATCCATTTTTCAAAGTGTTGGAAGAAACTCATAAGTGTTGGTTTAAGATCATCTTTTAAAGTACCAAAGTCGCTGGCAAGCATCCCTCCAAGGCAAAACTCCCCTTTGCTAGCGTTTGCAATGAAGAATTTGAAAACCTCATCAAGTCGCTCGCTAGGTCTCATATCTTGATTTTGTAAGGACTCAAGAGACTGCTGGTGGCGCTCATAAAACCTTTCCGCTACGGCAATTCCCAGCGCAGACTTGGTCGAGAAATAGTAATGTATAGTTGATGTTTTTACCCCCACCTCATTCTGAAGGTCTTTGAAACTAAAAGCATTAAAACCCTTGGTTTTGATCAAAGCCTCTGCTGAATCTAAAAGTTTATGGGCCGTAGCATTCCAGGTCAATTTGATCTCCATTTCCTTATCTATCTATTAGTAGATACAATCTTGTTATCGTCATTTGCTGTAGGAAGTGAAGCACTTTTTTTAAAAACTCGAATAAGTGAGCTATTTCGGTGATATACATGGGTCATGTAGCCAAGTAATTGGGGGCTGAGAGAGCTTAACTTTTACTTTGAGTAAGTTTTTGTAGGGGGGAGGCTCCAAAGGAGAGATAAACCTGGCCAATAGGGCACATTTAGATGATTTCGGAGCCCATGAATCGACCAACTAGAAATCATAATGACGGCTATAGGTGCTCTTCGAAATCAAATGTACGACATCGCCCGGAGAAAGAATGCCTACCATTCCTGTGTGGTCCAGACGAATAAGGCATTATCGTTATACGATCCTGGGATAATATCCCAGGTAGAACCATCCTGAGATCGTTCCATGTGAACCTTATCAGGAATAGCATTGAACTCACCTTGAGATGGAAACCCAAATGCGTTGACAGCATCATTACCAAAGACCCGATACCCTGAAATTGCAGCTCCCAGCAAGCCAAAGTCTAGCTCTATGTATTCTCCACCTCGGATGCCATCGTGGGAGCTAAATTGCTCAGACTCAAAGTACTTACCGCTTCGCCAAAACTCGCGGTCGTTATCGCTAAATACGAAATGCCCTGCGTAACTAGAAAGATTATTGTAAGTGGATGAAGACGTAACTGTCACTGGGCGGCTATCGATCGAGCCCTTTTCGCTAGAGAAGCTATAGTCGCTGGCCCAAACCCCACCGAATTGCAGTTCAAGCTGCTCCAATTGCAGAATTTCGCCGCTTATTACCGAGTCTACGACAAAGCGATAGTAACGATAGTAATCTTTAGCTATAGGGACTGCGCGCTCTAGAACAGAGTCTGAATAGTTGAAAGCTGCATCGTAGGAAAATAGCCCGTAGTAGTAGACGCTTCCATCGCTGAGTAGACCATTTTCTGTTGCCGAAAGACTTTTTCCCCATGAGACAATCTCATAATCCCCATGGCGACCCACATCATACACAACTCCAGCAGATGGCTCGAATGGCTTGGGGCTAGTACTTCGCACTAAAAGATAGCCGATTTCCGTTCCCAAAGAAGAAGACCATTGATGATTTACTGCCCCCTCATTAACGCTGAGTTTATAGTCAAGTGGTGTCAGCGGTACCGTAGGCGGCGAAAAGTGATATCGATAGCTTTCATTTGCAGTGGATACTTGGCGATTCGAACCAGCAACCGGTGTCCATGAACTACCATCCTGAGACCTCGCAAGATAGAAATTGTCTGGAGCACAGTCTGAGTAGAACGGGGGTTCACCCCCTAATATTTCCATACCCATCAATGCCTTTGGCCCTTCTGGAAATTCGAGTTCAATATAGATCGAATCAGCAGATTTTACATCAAAAGGAGAGCTGGAGCGAAAAACCGAGGATGCAGCTGACCAAGCGTTATTATTGCTTTGAAACGCAAAGTACACAGCATAGGCATCGTTGTACACTGAACTAGCAGAAACTCTCGCCCGGTTCGCCCCGATTAACCCTTCATATGTTTGGCTATCAATTTTTACCCGTGTCTCTTCAGAAAAATCATTGCTGAGCCACTGCCCATCAATGTAAAATCGAAGTTCCTGAACCTCTGTGGTATCGTAGCCACCGCAATCACTAGCAGTAGAATTAAAGTAAATACGATAGTATTTGGCCAGATCGGGATTGCGTGCCGCCGTCTCTATCTTGCTTAGAGGCTCAGAATAGAGCTTTTTCTCGTTGTAGGCAAATAAGGTGTAAGTGTAGGAGCTGCCAGACTCAACTGTAGAATCAATATAGTAGAGATCTGACCCTAAGTATAAGATGGAACCATTCCCCAGCGTCTCTTGACCTTCATAGAGCTGACCAGCGGTTGGCAGCTGCTCCAGTTCTCCGTCACTGCGAACGAGCAAGTATCCAGATGTACCTGCCCCTCCAGAGGCCCAACTAAGAACAATCCGATCCCCAAAAGATTCTCCACTCAAGTTTGCTGGGCGATTAGGGGTTGAAAAGAACATCATATTCTTCTCCGCGCCAATACTTAGTGCAAGTCTTTCCGTAGTGTCTGGCTCCTGCACTTGTGATACTAGCTCTAAGGCTTCTGGATTTTCGAACTGCGATATCCTAAGCTCATGCTCCCCCACAGGTACATTATCCAAGGTATAAAGACCATTTTTTTCTGGTGTCATTGCGACTAATTTTGTGCCTGGTAAACCAACCTCAATAGAATCGAAAGCTGATACTCCAACCATTTCCAAGCGTCCGCTGATACTCCCGGTATACGGCAAGTCAATCTCTTCAACTCCAGAATCGTCATTGTTTACATGACGAGTCATCCGAATTCCCACATTGTAACCTGAGTTCCCGGACTTCCCTATGGTTTCACCTTCTTTCTTTGCAGTAATGATAACGTCATACTCACCAGCAGGGACACCCTCTAGCTGATAGGTTGTATCATCGATTTGAACCACCTTGCTCTCGTCTACGTACCCGACTGCATAGGCATCAACACTTCCTGGCTCTATATCAGATCCGACTTTAAATGTAAGCTGGGCACCGGTCACTGGGACACTTGGCGCGGACACAATCTCTTCTGTATCTGTTGTTTTATCGCTATAACCGGACTGTGAGGTTCCATGATCAACGACTTTACTTGATTCGCCGGTACTTTCTTCGGTTGGACTACATGATAGCAGCAGTATGCTAGATAATACCGCGAGCAATGGCTGCCAGGGCCGAGGTGTTTCATGACTCATAATGTCACCATTTCAATTCTTCGTTAAGCCTAATCTCTAAGTGCTTCTGGAACTGAGGGTGAGGGAAACTATATATGTGTTCTCCCCCCTTTGTGGGGGAGCTAGCGATAAGCTAATTGATCTCGAAGCCCACAACACGATCGAACGTCAAAGAATCTTTTTCAATGCTCAGACTAAGGCCGTTTTCAGCCTCAGTTTCAAAGAAAACTGGTGACGCAGGCAGTGGCACACTATCGTTGCGACACTGAACCCCGACCATGCTCGCCTCTGTATTATCATATGAATCGAGAAGTATGTTAACGACTTCTGAATAGAGCTTGGATTCAAAAAGGTCCAAGCTTTCTTGCGGTAAGCCTTGAACCTGGAATTGTATGGTACAGTTCCAATCGTAGGAACATTGACCATCGTGATAATTGGCCAAGTCATCAAAGTTGCTCGCTGCTGGATCCTGGCAGCCTTCTCGGAACTCAGCCACATCGCTACCTCCCAGTAGCTTTGAAATCAGATGCTTTAAGCGGGCTCGATTGCGATCAATCTTGTTATCGAATACCTGATCTCGAAATGTATAGATTTGATCGGATATTCCTGCTATTCGATTGATGCGTTTGAGATATCGAGCAGCCTTTCTATTTTTGCCGGCTAAGAGAAGTTCGTCCCTCTCGGCGGATAGTCTAAGGACCCTCATCGACTTTCGATAAATTCTTTCGGAGGTTCTCAAAGCCCGCAAGCGTAGCTGACTGTCTGGTAAGTCGCCGATGATTCCTTGGTAAAACGAAACCTCAGCCCGAGCACCTGCCTGCGATATCCCAAATGCTGGCGCAAATTGTTCGATCTCTTCAGCCGGATTTAAACTAAGACACTCAGCTTCATCAATGACTAGAAATCCATCCTGGTAAATGGCACGAGCATTAGCTAAGTTTTCGCAAAAGCCAAAATCATTGTAATAGGCGATCCCGTGATCGTAGTAATCGTATGGTTCGAAGTCATTGCTGTTTCTAACTTCTATGGCGACCTCTGGAATCTGGCCTTCGTCTTTCTTAATATCGACGCGATTTCCTAAGGAGAATGTCGCTGAAGCAGCAAGAGCAGAAGATGATGACAAGAGAAGTAATATAACTGTAAGGATCGTTAGTCTCACAAGGGGACTCCTAGCGAAATGATTGCCGATATCTCTAAAGAGCCTGAGCCAACGATTACTGAATTTTGACTGCTTGTAAAAGCGCTATCGCCTGTTTTAGTAAGAGAGTCAAAAGAATCTTATTTCTTACCAAGTATCAGCACCTTAAAAGTTTAATTTTGATTTTCTAGACAGACTTTAGACCTAGATTTTAATTGGGACAGACTTTCTTAAAGTCAGGACCTTAGGGGAAGTTCCTGATCTGGCACGGATATTTTTCTTTTATGGCATACCGCCAGTGCATTGCGACAGGACTCTTGGATACCCTGCAACTTACGCTCAAATGCACTAATCTCTTTCAGGCTGCGTTTCGCCCGCGCTACTTGCTCATCTCTAAACTGCAGTTTGTTCCTGAGTATAAACTGATTTCCCTCACGCAAGCCCTTCAATTTAAGCTGCTCCTCAAAGAGCCTGCCTAGTTTGTGTTGGATCGACTCATAGTTCATGGGTTTCTTACCTTCTGGCAGGATTAAATCTCGATATGACTGCAAAATAAAGCTGAAGCGGGTGGCATTATCCACTCCCACCGATTTTGTGTACGTCTTTAGTGTATCTGTTGCTTGGCTTAAGGATCTAAGTTTCATTTCAACTCGTGGCCCCCCATTCTGAAATACGTGATAGCTTAACTCATGAGTTTCTTCGAGCTCGCGAACCATTGTTTTCACATCAGCGTCCTCCTGATCACGGATGACCAGCTCAAACAGATCCGATATCTCGTCGGCTTCTCCCCTATCCCGAGCCTTCATACCGACCAGGACAAATAGCTCTCCCCCCTCCTTGTAGCCGAGGACAAATTCATCTCCACAGCTCTTGCGAAACCACCCCGCACCATATTCAGCGAAGGCCTCGTAGCTCTCTACTTTAAGAGTTGGCTCAATGAGCAAGGTCGACTTCAAACTGACCTGCGCCCTTCCTAAAAAGTAAACCCCATAGGGTTCGATTGGTGCAGCTAAAATAAAATCCCGCTTTTTACGTTCGGCCATCAAGCCAAAGGCATGATTCAGATCGGTATCCCCATAGATCGCCTTTGCCAGTTCTCGGTGTGTTTTAACTCGCTGCCAGCCAAATTCGACAAGGGTTTTAGTATGAACCTCCCGTTCTCCCTGAAGGTCGATGCAAAGACCACGGGATTGATGCTTGAGTCCATCGTAGCCCAAGCCTAGCACTGATCTTATTGTTTTTTCTTTTGGCTCTAGTTTAACTTTTGAGGGAACTTTTGTTTCCCTGGTAACACATGACAGAGTTAGCAGTAATGTTAGAGAAAGAGCATGGAATGGCCGCAAAACCTTAACCTCTCCGGTATGATAACTTTAGAATTCCCGAACTTATCATGACTGAATTCTTACGCACGGACAAGCCTAGAGCTATGTCCTCATTTTATGAGGACGAGTCGCAGGCAAATTTTAGATGCTAATAACAAATTCCATGCAATAACTAATACTCATAAAGACATTCCCTGGCCAACAATAGGCTCGTCGATAAGTTTTCTATCAATGAAAGGGCTCAGTTCAACCACCCGATATGATGTTATTAAATTGGGAAATACAGTAAGTCGCTACAAGCTAGCTACAAAATTTATCAAGTAAGATTCAAAACTTCCGAATGTAGGACAGGAGCAATGACCTTGACCTCGACAACGAGATGATTCATGAGCGACGAGCCTAAGTCAATTCAAACAATGTCTGTAGACCTTGATGCCGATTTCGGCGATGCCAATATCAAGAAACTCCACTCTATTCAGGCCCGCATAGCTGAAGCTGCTGGGGAAGCTGAAAACTTAGCTCAGAAAATTGAAATCTACCAGAATCAAGTCGAACAATTGCAGATGACAATTGAAGACCTCAGCCGTGATCGGGATGCTGCCTACGAAACGATCCGCGAGCAAGAAGACAAGATTACAGACAATCGTAAATTCGAGCAGGACCTAGAAATTGAGGTTAGCAAGCACTATCAAGACCTAGAAAATTTAAAAGAACAGATTCGAACGCTAGCAGAAACAGTCGAGATCAGGCAAAAGAAGAGTCAACAGGTTATCACAGCAGAAAAAGAGTATGCTGACGATAAGGTCAAATCGATCCGATCGGAACTTCAGGAAGAAGAAGAACGACTACAGCGAGAGTTTGAGAAGTTCAGAAGTCAACTCGAACAAGAAGCAAAAGCCCTTGACCAAGAACTTATTGATCGCCGGAAAACAGAAACACGGGCTTTTGAAGTTGAGTTTCACGAAAAGCGCCGAAAAGCAGAGGAGCAAGTAAATCGTATGCTCCAGGATGCACGAAATAAAAGTGAAGCGATGGTAAAGGCAACTGAGCATACGGTGCTTGAGGTTCATCGTGAATCTGAATCTGCTGCCAAGAGACTCATCACTGAGGCAGAGGATAAAGCAGCAGAGATAGTTCGCACAGCTCAACTGGAGGCTGAAGATGTACGCCGACGAACTCACAGCTCCGAGATCGCCTTCCTCAAAGAGAAGAATACTAGCCTAGCAGAACTCAAGCAGATGATGGCTGAAGCAAAACGAAATGCCGAAGAAATCGTCGATAAAGCCAAACAAGAAGCTCAAGATAAGATTGAATCTGTTGATGAGGACAATGAGCAAAAAATCAATCTTGCTAATACAAAGAGCAGCAAGCTCGTCCGAGAGGCTCAGGAAAAGGCCGACAACCTTGTGGCTCAGACACAGAACGAATTGATTCGAAAAGAGCGTGAACTTGAGGAAAAGTTCAGTCGTAAGGTGAAAGCGGCAGAAGAGCAACTGACTCAAGAACGTGAGAAACATGAGGAATATGGTCAAAGCATTTTGGCTAGCGCTCGCGAACGAGCCGAAGCCATTCTGGAATCAGCCAAGAGCGAATATAACTTTAAGATGGAAGAATTACGCGCTCATGAAGCCAATATCACTCAAAATTCTCAGAAATCTGCTGAAAAGGTGATCAGTGATGCTGAGGCCATCGCCTTACAAATTGTTGAGACCTCCCGCCAGCGAGCCAAGAACATCGAAGAAACATTAAAGTCTATATTATCAGAGGCTCATCGCGAGGCGGACTCCATTCGCACAGAAGCACATCGGTACGCGGAAAGAGTGAAAAAAGAGGTTCCTGATCCCAGTCGCTGGGAAAGTGAACTCATGCGCATTCGACGTGAGGAGCAAGATAGGCTCAGGGGTTTGATTGAGCCAACCGCGTCCAATTATCTTAAGGCAATCGATATTGCGATCAGCAATATCTTTGTCAACCTGCCCGCCAAATACCAAAAAAGTAAAGCAATTCAGGAGTTCACAGAAGCCATAGCAAATATTCAAAGCCGTAAGAATCAAATTGATATTGCTCGCTTAATTCCCGACTCAAATCAGACCAAAGCCCCGCCTCCACCAGAGATGGACCCTTTGAAGAAGCCATCATGAAAAATGCCCCATATAACTGAGGTTAGACCCTACTTTTTGTAACCATATTTGCGAAGAAGCCCCCGGAACTGATGGTAACTCAACTTTAGATGCTCGGCGGCTAGCTTTTGGCTGCCATGGCAACTCGTTAGAGCCGTCTCGATCAAGCCTCTCTCAAAATCTTCCACATGATCGGTAAATGACTTTTGAACCGAGGACTGCTCGTTCTTGCGAGGTGTTTCGGGAGACCCGCTGGGCTTGCTAACCTGACGCCATGAGACTATATGGCCCTGATCTCGACTGCCAAATACAGTCCTCTCGACTACATTCTTAAGCTCTCGAATATTGCCTGGCCATTGGTGCTGATAGAGCTGCTGCCAAGCGCTTTCTTCAATCACTGGTGGAGGAATGTCAAAATCGAGACAGAATCTACGAATAAAGTATTCTGCCAGAAGCCGAATATCACTGCCTCTGTCTCTCAAAGGGGGAATCTCTATCATGTCGAAGCAAAGACGATCATAAAGATCAGGAAGGAATTCCTTTCGATCTACCAAAGCTTGCAGGTGCTGATTGCTCGCTACCACAAGCCGAATACTGACCTTCACTGGTCGATTCGACGAAAGCCGATAGAACTCGCCGTATTCGATCACTCTAAGAAGCTTCTCTTGAACCTGCTTCGAGGCCAAAGCGATCTCATCTAGAAAAAGCGTTCCACCATCTGCAGCCTCGATTTTGCCCAAGCGCTTCTTATCTGCCCCTGTGAACGCACCGGCTTCGTAGCCGAACAGCTCCGCATCGAGCAAGCTGCCACCAAGAGTCCCACAGTTTACTTTGATAAAGGGCTCGGTCCACCATGGTGCGTGATAATGAAGGCGATCAGCCACCAGTTCCTTGCCGACGCCTCGCTCCCCGAAAACGATCACTGGCCGATGGATTTTTGCAAGATCGGAGGTCTGTTCCATCATCGCTGTAAACACTTCAGATTCGCCGATCGCTTCTTGGTTCATTGAGAGCCCTACCACTAGAATAGCCAAGTAAGCTAATCAATCGGCTAATATCACCAACTCAGCAAGGATTAATTGATAAAACTATGTATTTTTAGGTAGTTATGAATTGGCACTCCCCTTGCTTTACGGAAGGTGTGTTTGAATTCCACCATCCTTTTAGGAGTAAATACGATGAAGAAAGCAATTCGAACAGCTCAAGCAGCCTTGGACCCAGGAAAGCTTTTTCTTTGCCCATGGCAGATGAGCATGATTGGCCTTGCGACAGCCCTTTTGCCTCTGTTAGTCGTTTTTTACAGTTACAAAAATTTTAGCGTTTGATAGCTATAGTACTCTAAGCTGAGGAGTTAATATTATGGGAATTTTTTCCAGATTTACTGATATTGTTAATGCAAATATTACCGCTCTCCTTGATAAAGCCGAAGATCCAGTTAAAATGGTACGCCTAATGATTCGAGAGATGGAAGAAACCCTCTTCGATGTCAAAGCATCGGCAGCGAGGATCGTAGCTGATCAGAAGACCCTTGAACGCCGACTACTTGAGCTGAAGGACCACTCTGAACTTTGGCAGGGTCGGGCTGAGTTAGCGATCGAGAGAGGCGAAGAAGATCTGGCTCGGTCAGCCCTGATTGAGAAGTCCAAGATCGAAAAAGAGCATGAAGGCGTTCATCGTCAGCTGGATGATCTAAACCAAAACCTTCAGAAGTTCCGAGAGGATATTCAAACCCTCGAAAAGAAACTGGATGAGGCCAAAAGTAAAAAACGAGCGATTGAAGCCCGTGCCTTTACGCTCGAAAGCCAAAGCAAGATCCAAAAACAGATCATCAAAGCCAATTCCAGCGATGGAGCGTTTCACAAGTTTGAACGTATGGAGCGTGACTTAGATCGCCTCGAAGGTGATTTGATCGCCCATAGACCCGAAGCTGATTTGGAAGAAAAGTTTAAGAAGCTAGAGCATGAACAGTCCGTAGAAGCCGAGTTGGAAGCCCTTAAGGAAAAGGTGAAGGCTGGCAAATCAGATTAGAAAGGGTCGAGGAGAAATGGAGAACCTAGAATCCATCGTAGCCATTGTTTGTATTTTCGTGATCTGCCCGCTGATCGTTTTCCACTATGTCTTTGGCTCACGTCGCACAGTATCCAATGACGACGGGGGCAAGTATCAGGAACTCCAACAAAAGGCGAGACTACTTGAAGATAGGATTCAAACCCTAGAAAGAATTTTGGATCGGGAGTATCCCCGTTGGAGAAAATCATGAGATTTTACCGGGATGGGAGCAAGGGAAAGATTGCTGGGGTCTGCTATGGATTGGGGCAAGGCTTAGGTATTAAGGTTGGCGCCTTACGGTTCCTGTGTCTTCTTTCAATCTTAGTATTGGGCCCTGGTAGCTTACTAATCTATCTCGTCTTGACTGCAGTTTTACCCAATGTTTCTCTCGACGAGCGGCGCAAGCGCAGTAACGCCCAGGCATCCCACCATCTTGACTATGTGTTCGAAAGCCTAGACTTGAGAATCAAGAAAATAGAAAGCTACGTAACAACAGAAACTTTTGCCGTAGAAACCCGTTATCGACAGCTTGAAAGCCAGTCTGAGGCTAGCCACCTGTCAAGCAACGAGAGACTCTAAAGTTCGCTCTATTGCTAGAGCTAGCTTCTGAAAGTTTATTGGTTTGGCACAAAAGGCATCAAAGCCTTTCGCCTCCAAATCACAGTCCTCATCAACCTTTGCACTGACCGCAATCACTTTAACATCGGGATGGCTCTTCTTGATCATTCGAGTCGCCTCCCAGCCATCCATTCGAGGCATCATCAAATCCATTAAGACAAGGTCTGGTTGCCCTCGTTCGCGGATACAATCTATGGCATCAAGACCATCACATGCTTGGGCAATGATAAAACCCTTGCGAAGCAAACGACGCTTTAAGATCAAGACATTCATTTCTTCGTCGTCTACTAAAAGAACTTTGGTTTGTTGCTGAGTCATATTTTTTCCTAGTCACTAATACTATCCCAAAGCTTTTTACGGCTGTTTCCCTTCCGAGCTTCAGTCAATTCGAAAGCAAGAACACTGAGCTTATCGTAATAATAGATTTGTATTGCAAGGCAAGAAAATATTTCTATTTGAGGGTAATATATCATTGGGCAGTTATTTATTTTTATTGGGCTACTTATGCGACGTTTATTATGGTGCGTTATCACATTGTGTCATGCAAGCCAAGGCCTAAGCAAAGAGCCCAAAAGCCTCACCGTTTGCCTTGGCAATCAAGAGAAATTTCCAATCTATCGCAAAATTGGTGATGAAAATAAGCCCTTTCCAGGCTACTTCTTTGACTTTTTAGAAGAGCTTTCTAAAAAGCTCAAAATTCCTGTTCGGTACGAAAGACATCCATGGCCTCGGTGCCTAGCAAAGTTACAACAGGGTAAGCTTGATGCTGTATGTGCAGGAAGCTACAAAAAAGATCGAGAGGACGTTGGCCTATTTCCCAAAAAACCTGATGGTACGGTGGACGAAAGCCGTAAGGTAAACGCCAATGGCTACTACCTGTATGTCCTTCAAGATTCAGGTGTGGATTGGGACGGTGAGCGCTTTATAAATCTGAAAAAGCCATTAGGGACCATCACTGGCTACTCTGTGATCGATAGACTTGAGAGGCTAGGAGCAACCATCGACACCGCTCGCAATGATCAACTTAACTTAAAGAAACTACTCCTTGGTAGACTTGATGGTGTGGTAACTCATGAAACATCCGGTCAGCTATTCACCAATCACCCCAATATTCGAAAAGTTGAACCTCCGATAAGCTCCAAGCCCTATTACATCATAATCTCCCATGCCCTTCAAAAGACCTACCCTGGCTATGCAGATAAGATATGGGATACTATGGTAGAGGTGCGAGATGCTCCCGAGATGCAGGAGCGATATCGCTCCTACTGGGATTTAGAAGACTGGCAATAGATCTTGATCTAATTTGTTTTCTGACTTCTAGATGCCTCACCGTGGTAGTAGAGAGGAACTAAGGCAACTCCTGTCGCAAGGTCCGAAGAGGTATCCCAAGCAGTCATATGATAATGAAAGATGCCATCTGGAAAATCGGAAGTCGCGTGGGTATGTCCGTAGGAATTCGCCTCTAGCGCCGGGTAAGAACCCGTCCCCGGCTCAGAGCCATCCTCCTCTAGGGGGCCATAGATAGGATAGCCGTCAATCATCACACCTAAGAGGCTCTTAGAGTAATCTGTAAACTTTGTTGGTTCCGCATGATAGTGATACTGTTTGCTCCCACCTGCCGAGTGACCTTGCCCCAAATCAAGAGTCAGTAACTCGTCATCAAGCGATCCCGTGCTAGACTCACCACCATAGAATGCAATGCCGTTGAGAGCAACGCCCACCATTCCTGCGAAACCTTCTTGAGGGCTTGACAATGCCACTGGAGTCGTAGGAACTTTTAGGGTTAACTCCTGGGCTTCAAAAGTAAAGTTTTGAAGGGTTTGGCCTTCGCCAATGTCTTCATAGTAGTCGCTATCCGATCCCCAGTAAGGAGATTTGTGATTAGGTAGATTATCCGTCTCGAATACCACATACTCCACACCATCGACGGTGGACAGATAAGCTGTAACACATGCAAAGTTACTTTGAATCCAAGCGGGAACATCATCCGCAATGTCCGTGTCATCTCCGTAGCACTCGACCACTTCAGTTTCAGATGTCGCGGTTCCACCGGCACCAGCACGGGTGCCTGTTGCGGATTGGTTTCGCGGTCTCCGTTGTGCCTCAACCTCTCCTTCAGGGGGAGTTTCACTGGTTTCCCCAATGTGTTCATCAACAGTTGTATCCTCTTCCGCACTGTCTTCATCGTCTGTAGTAAGAATATCAGTATCACAGCTTTGAAACGACAGTGCAGTTAACGCAGCAATAGAGAAACGAAATATATGTTTGATAATGAGTCCCATGGCTTACCTTCAGATGGAATTGAAATCAAGCATCTCCTACAATGGTATGATATCATTTTTTTAACGTGAGAACCTAGATCGAGGGTTTCATGGCAAGAGCAATATTTCCGATCTTTGTATTGAGTTTGCTACTGGGTGGCAGCGAGACAAAGACTGACCCCATCCCCCATAACAAACTTCAAAGGCAAGGCCGCCACAAGCTCTATCAAGACCAAAATTTTACCGGGATAGCTATCAAACGATACCCGAATTCCAAGGCCATAAAAGCCTGGATTCCATACCGGGATGGATTGCGCCACGGGCTGCAAAAAAAATGGTTTCCCAATGGAACACCACTTTCCTATCGATTTTACTCCGCTGACCTCAAGCATGGCAATCATCGTGGATGGCACCGCAATGGCAAGAAAAGGTTCTATTATAACTTTAAAGATGACAAACACACCGGCGAGAACTGGGCATGGCATGATAATGGAAAGATTGCCCAATACTTTAAGATAGAACATGGCAGGCAGGTGGCTTATAAGCAATGGCGCTACGAAGGCAAAATATTTTGGAATGCCAGTCGCCAAGTGGATCAACAAGTGGGATTGAAGGGTGGCCGACTATGCCGGCAAGTGAAGGGAGCATCCGATGGTAAATCAATTCGACTATAGGCGTGTAGTCATCGTAAATCTAAGCATTTTCTTCCTAACTGCATGCTTAGAGCGTGAATCCCCAGAACAGGATTTTGATCTAGCGATTGCAAACCTGAAGGCTTCTGGATTGACTCGTCATCAGGCAGATGGAGAGGGCCTACCTTGGTTTACCCAAAAATTATTCGATCCTGTGTGGGACCGAAAAGGCCAAAACCTGATCCAACTCCCCTCATTTAAATTAACAAACCAGTTCGGTAAAACAGTCACGAGAGTTGATCTTAATAATCGCATTGTCTTTGCCAATTTTTTCTATGCTCGCTGCGGAGGCATGTGCCCGTCGACCATGAGACGCATAAAGAAGCTCTACGAATCAGTGGGACACGAAGAGTCGGTACTATTCTTATCTCATACCTTGACCCCTGACATGGACACACCCTCTGAGCTGCATCGCTATCAGCAAGAGCTTGGCATTGCTGATGAGCAACGCTGGTTACTGCTGACAGGATCGAAGGACGACATTTACAGATTAGCGAGAGAAAATTATTACGCTGACACCACTCGCCTCGATCAGAAAAGCCAGCAGAATTTTCGTCATTCTGAGCACCTATACCTTTTCGATCGAGAAGGCTATCTGCGAGGCATCTACAATAGCAAAAACCCCATGGCCATGAAACGAGCTGCCAAGGACTATAAGGCACTCCTCTAGCCTCCCTGAAGGGGCCCAGCTTACCTTCTGCACGATCACAGTTACTTCACGGCCCGCTCATTTTTGGCCAGAGGATTGGTTCAGAACCCATTTTAGATACTCAGGGTGTCCTTCTGAGAGTGAGACTGTGGTTATGCAGGGGCAATCATAAGAATGCAGTTCGGTGACTCTCGAAATCACTGCAGATACCCGATTTTCTTGTGATTTTGCTAGAATCAGAACTTCGCTGTCTTCTTGGATTTCGCCTTGCCAGTGGTAAATAGATTTGATTTGCGGGATAAGGTTGCAACATGCTACCAGTTTTTCTTCTACAAGGGTTCTGGCAATGGTGGTTGCTTCCTCTGTGGTTGCTGCTGTGATGTAGATGAGTCGGTGCATTTCTTTAACCGTAACTTTTAGATAAAACTGTTGAATCATAGCCCCAAGATACTGGAATCCCTATCTATTTGATACCCCCTTTGCTGATGAAACGACAAGCCCTAGCATTATTTCATAAATAATTGATATTATTAGATAAAATAGAGCATTTTTAATCTTTACAACTTCGCTATATTGCGATATACGTATATTTGGCATATTCATACCTTTCTTTCAGGTGAAAATTTATGTATGAACGAAAGACTGCTGGTCGATTCAAGCTTTATCTAGACCTCAACTTAGGATTAATTGCACTGATACTCAGCGCCTGTTCGCCCCTAACAAATCACTTCGAGAACCTCCAGTTGAAATGTGGCAATGTAGCACCTGAAAAGAGCTATGTGAAAGTAAGTTCAGCTGATGATACCTCACCTATTTCTTTAAGTGCGTATGTCATCAATCAGAAAGGTAAATTTGAGCCTGCTAAGGTTACAGAAAAATCCTGCGTGGAATTCTCAGACAGTGATACTGCTCTTATTGTTGCTGATAACAATCGCGAGTTTGGAGCTACTGTTAACCTAGAGAATACGGACCAAACCTTCCTGGAGCTCTCTCTAAAAGACTTTAGAGGAAAGCCCCCAGTCCTAGCATGTCCAACACAAACCGCTGCCCGAGCCTTCACAACCAAAGACTTCTTTAAAGTTGCTGACACCTATGGACTTGTAGGTTTGAAAGTTGACATTTCAGCAGATTCCCCTGAGCAAGTTTTCGAAGTCCTGCTTGATGAGAATACGAGGGAGGAAGGTTATACTTTAAATAGTGCAGGGCCCTTTCAATTGCAAGAAGGACAGTACAAACTGAGGCTTAAAGCTTTAAACTTATTCAAAGACGGACTCTTAGAGGAAATTGAGTGCAACGTCATAGTCGATCAAGTGAGCCCAAAAATCGAGATTGTAGATCCTGGATCGTCCTATGATTTGCAGAATGGCTTTCAAGTTGCCGTCGATCAAGCCAACCTAGAAATCGAAGTATCTGACGAAAACCCATATAGAATTTTTTACTGTATTCAAGAACTCTTAGAATCCGAATCTCCTGGGGGTTCGGAGAATTGTATATTCCAAGAAAGCTCAAAGCAAACCATTCAGATTGATAGCCCAGGCTATAAACAGCTTTTTACTTTCGCTATGGATCGCGCAGGTAACAAGTCAGAGATCCGCGAGCAGAGGATTCTTGTCATAGATCAAAAAGAAGTAGAGTTCATTCAACAACTCGCTCTTTTAGGCTCTGAACAGGCAAAGAAGCCAAAGACATATATGGAAGGCGTCAGAAAAATCCTTGAAGCTGAGATGCGGCGAAAAACGTTAGCTAGCCAATTGGAACGCGACCTAGCTGAAAATCACAGCAAGCTTGCGATGATGAGTTTAGGCTACTCCCAGTCAGTCTCAAATCAAAGTCGCCTACCGTACTACCCCTGGCGAGCAGAATACACCGCAGATGGAGAACATGTTGTGGTCATCACCCAGGGAAAGGGCTTAATAGTCGTTTACTCAAAGTCTGGAGAAATGCTGTGGCAATCAGATGAGATCGGCTCGGAAATCGACTACATGTGGATGATAGGTGACTCGAATCGAATACTCATCAGCACTAGGCTGGGTGGCCTTCAGCTCTGGAGCATTAAGACAAAGTCTATTTTGAAAAGATGGGACCTTGAAGAGCCTATTTGGAAGGCATCCATTAACCCATCGAAGTCAAAAGTGGGTGTTGCTGGCATTACAAGTATGGCATGGACTATCGATCTATCAACTTTTGAAACTCAAGCCTTGAAAGCCCACAGCGGACAAATTCGTGGGATAGCATGGCTAGACGACGAGAACCTAATTACTGGCACTATAAATGGTGAGGTTTTAATATCGAATCGAGGTGAAGTTATCGACGAAATAGACTTACCTGGAGGAGATAACGGAGTTTTTTCACTGAAGAGACTAGGTAATAGTCTCGCTATTTCCTCCTTTCTTAATGAACCAGAGCAAACAATCTCTGCAGTCGATAAGAGTCGAATTAGTTTCTGGTCTTTGACTGGAGAATTAGTTTACGACGCCGGCTTGGTTCCATCGATTGCACTCGAGATTACAACTGATACGAATGAGAATCACCTAGCACTCGATACTACTGGCCAAGGAGCACATATCATTCCTAACTGGAAAGCAATGATCGAAAAAAAAGTTCTAGCAAAAGACACTCTATACAACATATCGCCGAACCAACAGTCTTATGGAACCTCATGGATACCAGGGTCTAGTAATTTCATTAGTCTACCGGAAGACTTTGAGTCTTTTGTTCAAGTGAACGGCATCTACCCGGGAAATGTAGGGTACATAAGAAACCTTAAGCATCAACACTCTAGACCCTTAAATAGTCTGAGCTTCTCACCTGATGGAAAGAGGTTTATAACAACATCAAATGACAAACTGGTAAACTTTCATAGCATAGAAACAAGCTTAGCTGACCAAGTCTATCTACCAGGTCATTACTTCTTTCATACCGAGCCCAATGACTTCAATGAAGAAAGTCTCCTGACTCTAAGCTATGACACTGCGAATGGTGGTATCTTCTTAAGTACGTTCAATAAGAATAAGCTGGATTATTCTATTCCAGTCTCTATATGGACTGCAGAGCAGCTTTCTACTTTTAGGTGGGTTGATTCGAACACAATCGTTGGAACTGAAAGCCAGGATAATCAGGGTTCAAGGCAAGTAAGTCTAATAAAGTATAGAGTCGATCAAGGTACGAAGGAAGTACTATTAGATTATGGATCCACGACCATTACCACGTTTCACCTATCAGGGAACCTAGTATTTATTGGCGATACGGATGGCTATGTTAAGAAAGTGAACCTGTCAAATAACGAGTCAGTAGAACTAGCTAGGCTCGATGTGGGAACAACGCTTTCAAGTAAAGACAAAGAAATTGGTGAAAGGGTTGTTAGGTGGATCCAATACGATCCAAAGAATGATAGACTCTACGCCGGAGGCTTTGACAAGGCGATTTATTTAGTAGAAGGCGCCAAGACTAAGCAACCTAATGTTCGAGTTAAGAAGAATGCTCATTCGAGTGTGATTAATGACGCACTTCTAGCTGAGACGATACTCTATACCGCTGGTCGAGATCAAGAAGTTAAGGCTTGGAACTCTTCAGATCTATCTTTTACAACAATATATTCTGGGCATGTTGGAGGGGTAAGAGCTATCAGTCTCGCACAGCGACAAAAAATCGGACTATCTGTTAGTACTGATGCAACTCTTCAAGCTTGGAATCCTTTTAGCGGTAAAAAGTTTTTAGATATACTTGAAGTTCAAAAGGGCACTAACTCGATAAACGCAGTAAAAGTATCATTGCAAGACTATATTGTAGTAGGTGGTTCGGTAGATACAGTCCATTTTTCGATGAAGACTCGCAACCTCTTCCTGAGAGGATGTCAGTTTTTCGAAGTTTTTCTTCGGGTAAACCACAAGGATCTATCCAATTTTTGTGTCGAATACTAAAAGAGGAAGGCAAAAAGCCTTCCTCTTTTTTATTTTATAAACAAGCTACTACTATTGCGCGACACTTACAGAGTCAAAAGCAAACCCTAAGTTAGCCGTAGCAAACTCAGCGAGCCAGGTCGATCCAGTAGCACCGCCTGTCGCAACAACCTCTCCTTCTGGAGTACCAAAGGTACCTTCAACAAGGGAGTAAGTCGCGTGACTCGAAGCATAGTAGTTATCAATGAGAGGGTAGATCCCTTTGATAGTCAATGGCTTGTCAGATTTCACACGAAGCTCTTTCACACCGATCACCTTCTTCTGATCTTCACCCTGGGCTTTTTCCCAAACTGTCGCGATGATAGATGCGTTGGTTCCAGCAACATCAGAGATATCAACTTCTACATCGTAGAGTTTGACAGCAAAGATCTCTGTATTTGGATCCATGCGAGGTGTTACAAGCACATAGCTCAAACGGGCTCCACCTTCACGCTCACGAAGGGTGATCGTCTGTGGGCCAGCAGCCAGCGTAACTTCCTGCGGCACAGGCTCATCATCTTCAGTCATCAACTGACGCCATGCCCATTGATCGACAGTCGGATCGCCAATTAATGTAAAATCATTGGCACCATCATTGACGAAGAACTCATTCTGGTCATCATCAGGAAGCATCGCTCGAACCCATACATAGTGAACCCCAGCAGTGGCGACTTCGATGTTGTAGGCAGCCGTACCAGCAGCAGCATCATTCGCGTTTCGCGGGTTGCCACCTGCCGGAGCTGTCACGTAACCATTGATAGCACCATCAGGTGAATCCATCACTGGAGTTGCCCAAGTATTGGTTGTTGTAGCAGCGGAAATTGCACCACCCATGTACTCAGCAGGGTTGACAACCAGAGTGTGGTCCGTCGAATCTGCAAAGGCCGTTGTTGCCTTGGCTTTCGCACCAAACTCTTGCTCTGGAAGCTCAAAGCCTCTCGCAACTAGCTCATCAAGCCAAGCCTGGATCCCCGCTTGAAGAATGTCCGCATCTTCGTTACAGTCGCTTCCCCAGCAGCTGTGTCCACCGCGAACTCGAACCACTGTTGAAGATGACTCAACTTTTGTGAAGTCAGCACCACGTTCAAGAAAGTAGTTATGAGAGTTTTCAGCACTTTCGTGGTGACCACTCTCTTCGTGGTGACAACTATTACAGAATTGCCCTGATATAGGCTCATAAACATTAGAAGTGAATAGTTCTAGAGATTCTGACGGTAACCCTTCCACTTCGGGAACTTGATCACCTGAAGCGGCTCCACCTGCAGAGCCAGATATTTTTGGCGGCTTTGAACAGCCTACGGCAAGCACCAGTAGGCTGATAGCTCCAATTATGGTCCCTCGTTTAATAGTCTTCATGATCCACCCTAGTTGCAAACCTTAGTTCACGTTATGTTCTCTTTATCGTCCCAATGATCCCGTATGCTCTCACACAAACTTGGGCCCGAAGGCCCAAGCAAATCTTGTGTTCGTTCTAGTTACGCCTTAGGAGCGAAAGCTAGGTATTCCTTTTCATTGAAAGGATTCGTTCCGCCTGCAGAAGCGACTTGAGTGTCGAATGCAGCCATGTTGCCAGAGAAAGCAGCATAGTTGTACGCAATCATAAGTGCCTGAAGGTTCGGCGAGTTACTTGTAACAAGGTAGCTAGTATCAACCGCACCTTGATCGTTGAACTTACCAATTTGGTTTTGGATCATGTCTGGAGCAGCGGCTGCACCAATTGCAAACATCAAGCAAGATCCCCGAGCACCTGAGTCAGCTCGGTGAGCTACGTGGCCCGTTCCACCCTGCTGTGCAGCAGTCGAACCGTCAGACGTTATAGCGATGAAAAGTGGCTGACCTTTACGGTGAGCTGTTTCAAGTGCTAGTCCGATCACAACACCGACTTCCTGATCACGATCGTTCTGTGCCTGACGTCCACGGCCGTGGTAGTCATAACCACCCATCTCGATCGTACCACCAGAAGCTAGGTTGTCTGTTAGAAGCTTCGACATGATGATCGAGCGCTGCTGGTTCTCATCAGCATTGATCTGGTTCAAAGTCAAAGCACCGTAAGGAGCTCCAGTAATCATTGCATCTGAACTTGGCGCAAGCCTATCAGCAGTAAACTCTGTAAGAAGATCTTTTGAGCCGAGGTATCCACAAGCTACAAGCTCCTGAACCTGAGTCGGTAGATCCTGCGCGTTAAATCGTGCAAGCTTAGATTCGGAAAGCTTACCAGCAGCTTCAGAAATCTTTACAGCGGCGTCGACAGAAAGACGCTCAGCGATCAATCCAGGGTCAACCAGGTTTGCTAGAGAGGCCTCGTCAGAAACGATTGCCTTAGCAATTGACGGATCATCACCTAGATCAAGTGGAGCGGTTCGTCCACCTGAGTTTCGACCATCAGCCTGGATTGCCATAGTAGTCAAGGCACCGTTTGAACGGGTCTTAACTGCAAGCTGAATCGGGTTCAGAGGGTTGTTTCGAGAGTCATCACCTGATGTACCAGCACCACCGGCAGCTCTAGTTTTAGCTGCAGCTTCTGCTGACATTACAGAAAGCATACCTTGTAGGATTCGGCTTTCAGGATGGAAAGGTGCACCAAAAGTTGTATTTGGCTCTACTGTACCAGGCTTGATATCGTTACCGAAACCTAGAGTTGAGTAATCAGCAAGGTACTCGATAGGAGCGCCCGCAGACTGCTTACCGAAAACCATGTTACCAGCAAGTGAAGCACCACCGGAAAGCTCGATGTGTAGGTAACCAGCAGGAGCAGCAGCAGCGTCTCCAGCATTGGCATCAGCCTTACACTTCTCCGCATCGATACCGTAAGCCTTCTGCGTGATCGCAGAAAGAATTCCTGGTACTACAGCGTAGCTCAGACCAGTCATCAAACCAGCACCAACCAACTCACGACGAGTGGACGGAAGTTTGTGATCAGGGTGAAGAAGAGGAGTCTTCATTTCTTTCATAATCTGAAGCTGCTGCTTCCAAGCTGCTTCGTTAGCTCTTTCAGCTTCCTTCGCAGCGAATCTTGCCATTGCTTCTTCTTTTCTGTTCTTGAATTTCATAGTTTAGTATCCCTATTTAAGTCTTGTTTTTCGTGTCGTTGTAAATTGAGTCCCTAAAAATACTTTCTAACCGTAATTCTTAGTACATGTAGAATTCAGCGCTTGATAGAATCGCTGCACATGTTCCCATGAATACTGAAGAAGCTGGAGCAGCAGCGTTGTTCACCTGAACTGCTCGTAGATCTGTAACCAAACCAGTAACTGTAGCAGTGTCGATCACGCGATCGCCTTGCAATGCAGTCTCAGGTCCGTAGAAAGCGTCTAACATCTGGGCTGCCATCTCACCTGGAGTTGCAGCGCCAAGTCCGTCGATACCAGAACCGAACTTAGCTGTTAGAAGGGCGTCGTCCAAACTTAGAACGTCACAGTAAGAAGCAGCAAGCTTAGTCGCTGCGGATACTTTCGCAGCAGAGATCGCTGCAGGATCGAAGCTCTTGGGTAGAGAGGCAAGCTGCTTCTCATACTCTGCAAGAACTTCTTCGTTGTCAAGAGTTACACCAGTAAGGCTTTCGAAAGTTGCTGCCAACTGACGGAAGTTCATTAAACCGTAAGATGATGCGAATTCGTCTTCTTGCCCTACTTCTTCCTCAGTTGTACCTGGAGGAGTCACTTCAGGTTCAGTAACCTCTGCGGTACCTCCATTGCCACTAACTTTTTTCTTACCGCTACAAGCGTTACCCATAAAGGCTAGACCTGCAACAACCGCTAAAATACTGAATTTTTTTGATACTAGTCTCATACGTCCCTCTTTCCTTTCTCTAAATTAAAAAGGTATTGTGTGTTATGTTGGTCCCCAAAAGAGGGGGGGTAACGTCCTATGCTATAAGTTAAGATCTTCGCCACATGTCACCGCTGCGTTCATAAACAGCGCCTTCATGTTATAGCCATCTTGTACGAACTGACCGGCAAGTGAACTGATGTCGGCTTTCGCCTTGTTGGTTGATGAGTCTCGAAGACAAACAACCTCGTACACTCGCTCTGCCATACACTCTGGGAACATTTCAGTTTCAGACATCGCTTGTCCCCAGGATTTTGGACCGTTACCGCTTGTGATTTCCTTGGACCAGCCAAGACCCGCGTTCGTTCCTTCTAACCATATGTTCTGCCAAGCATCGTCCTCAACAACCGCACCGTTTGGAAAGGTGTCGTTGTTTCGGTTAACCTTAGCTACAGGAGTCGCTCCATAAGTGATCTGAGCTGCATCTGGATCGAAGTCAACAAAAGCAAAGGCCTTTGTCATCGGGTCCATACCAGCATGACAACCAACACACTCAGTTCGGAACTTTTCACCGTCTCCACCAGGAGTTCGGTCAACGTCTCGTCTTACGTAGATATCAGGACGCGTAACATCGGAAAGCTCTTCCATGTCGCGACATAGATAGTTGATGAAAGTGTAACGAAGTGGTGATCGGTTGGTACCATCGTTATAGAATACAGATCCGTATCCACGAAGTGAGTAGATACCAGCTTGGATAGCGTATCCAGTGGTCGCCGACTGAGCAACCTGAGTCAAGCTAGCTGCAAGCTCTACCTGACCACGCTTCACACCCTCTTCCAAGCGTTGGAATGCGAAGTTATCTGTTGGGCTATATGGCCCAAGCTGTACCGCAGCCACGTTGCCGTCATCCGCAGGATCTGGCACTGTAACTGTTACAGTTGGAGTAGCTGTGTACATGATGTCATCATGGAGGATCCGACGGTAGTCAAGTTCGTCCTTAATGAAACCAACAATAGTTGCGGTGTAGTCACTCAAGTTTTGAGCAAGAATTTCTTCACCTTCGTTTGTTTCTGGGTCAGCAAAGTTCATGACGGTCTTCGAGTAGAAGTTATCATTCGCTACAGCTGCGGCGGCTACCTTAGCAAGTGCTGCACGTTTTCCAGCGGCATCAGTTGCAGCTGCGTACTCTCCTGCCCATGTCTCTATTTCAGCCGATGTAGCGGGAACACTTGCAAGTCTTTTATAGACTGTCGAAACCTTTGCTCGAGCAACCTTTAACTTGTCAGCGTCCTGTGCGTTCAGCTGCGCAGGCAAACCTAAAAACCCAGTCAATAACCCAACGGCCATTAATTTTTTCATCTGTTCTCATCCCCTATGTCTTCTAGCTTTTCCCAAAGCACAGAAATACTTAGTACTGCCTTAGCCCTCTATATCGGTTTTTTGCCAATTTTCTTTAGAGAAGAAGGAAAGTTAAATAAAACTGTTAGGAATGATAAGTAGTTGCCGGGCTTGAATTTTTGATAATTACAAAAAGTAAATGATCGCGATTCTACGTTAAAAAACGGCGATTTGTACGAAAAATGGGACAACTACTTTAACAGAAATTGCTAACCCCTTCTCTTTCCAGCCCTCTCTTCGGCGAAGCAGGCTCGCAGGATTTAGAGAAAGTGGTAAAATTGAAGACAAACAATTGGGGAAGAAAAAATATGAAGCACACCAACGTGGTTTTAGACTTAGCGCAATGCCCTAAGTGCCAAGGAAAACTAAGGGAAGCATCGGATGGTGGAGTCGCCTGCGAGGATTGCAATTCCCTCTATCCCGAATTTGGCAACATCATCTGGCTCTTCGAAGAACCTCATTATATGAGAGCGGATTGGAAGAACAGATTCGACTACTTCCTTCAGATGAATCGCTTGGAGGTGCAGAAGTTAAAGATCCAGCAGCAGGCCCCCCACTTGCTTGATAATACTAAGAAACGATTGAGCAAGCTGATTCAGAGCAAGATTGAGCATGGACGAGAAGTTTCCAAGGCTATCGAACCCATCGTCAGCGATGAAGATGGTGATCCCGCGATCCACCTAGCTGCTGGGACAAAACTACCCGAAACCCAGGCTCTCATGTCTTATTATGATAACATTTGCCGGGATTGGAGCTATGGTGACGAGGAAAACAAGATCTGCTTGGATACCATTGCGAATGTTTTAGGTGATAATAGGAGTTTAGGCAAGCTGGCGGTGCTGGGGTCAGGAGCCTGCCGTTTGGCCTACGACATCCATCGAAATTTTGAAGCCGATCTAACACTCAATATTGATATCAACCCATTTCTTTTTTTTGTGGCCCAACGCTTGGTAGCGGGGAAGGCTGTCAATCTATATGAGTTCCCCATGGCCCCTAAGAACTTAGAAAGTGTTGCCGTGAAGCTTAAATGCAAGGCACCAGAAACTATCAAAGACGGCTTCCACTTCCTTCTTTCGGATGCTATGAACCCTAGCTTTCAAGCTGAAGCATTCAACACTCTTCTAACACCATGGCTTATTGATATTGTTCACCAGGATATTCGGGACCAGTTCCGACGCTACAATCGCCTCCTGCAGCTAGGAGGTCGCTGGATAAACTTCGGCTCGTTAGCGTTCTTTCATCGAGATAGCCTGATTTGTTATAGTTTGGAAGAAACCTTGGATATTGCCAAGGAAGCAGGCTTTGAAATTGAGAGCTATAGCCACGAAGAGATACCCTACTTACATTCTCCTTATAGCTGTCAGAAACGTTATGAAAGAGTTCTTTGCTTTAGCGCCCGCAAGGTTAATGATGTAGAGCAGCCGGAGCAAGCCTTCAATTTCCGCGCCGATTGGCTACGAGATACTAACTTAGCAGTCCCTTTAAGCCAGGAAGTCCAACAGCAGACTATGGTGCACAATACTCTGCAAAATCTATTTCAACTCGTTGATGGTAAGCGGTCGATCCAAGATATGGCTCAGGAAGCCACGTTTTTAGGTGTACCACCTGAAAACGCGGTGCTCATCATTCAAAATGTGCTGACAAAGTTCTTTGATGATAGGCTCAAGGGACGACAATTTTAAAGAGCATTGATCAAAGCCCGATTCCTAGATCGAACTAAGGAGAGGGCTTCCTCTTTAGAAAAGAAGCCCACTTGCTTGATATCGTCATGCAACTCATCACTCACCTTTTCTCTTGCATAGCAAGTGAAGATCGCCATCACGGTTTCCTGGGGATAGGGGCACTGAAGCTCGCGATTGATAGCCTCTTCCTTGTTATGGATGTGACCTAGAAAGGCTAAACTATCATCTTCGACGGTGTGTCCACTTTCTTCAAGTACTTCCCGATGCAATCCAGAACGAATGTCAGTGCTAACCACTTCCTCAGCATTCAGGTGTCCGCCACAGACTTCCCAGCCACGTTTGGGGTGGTCTACCAAAAGCAGTTCTTCCTTTCGATTTTGAACAAGGCCAAAAACCGATCGAACTGCCTTAAGGATCGTCTGGTCGAAGGTGAAGCCTCGCACGTCATAAACCCGAACAGTTTGGGTTTCGTGATCATCTTCAAAAACAGGAGTTAGCTTTGCGAACGACACTTCAAGCAATTTTGATATTTTTTTCGGGTCGGCAACGTAGTCCATCACATCTCTCAATTATTAAGCCCCTACCATTGTGCAAGGCTTCTCTATCAAGATGCAAGTGGAGATGGACAAACTATTGCAAGCCGTCTCGAATCCAGGCTTCTAAAATCGCCTGTTGGTCAGAAGTCACTTTCTTCAAGCGACCAAAGGGAGGTAGTTGGGAACCCCAAAGCTTCACCACCTGCTCCTGGGTGAAGTCTGTGTGAGGGAGGTCTTTTCGGGCTTCTGCTCCTGCTGGGTGGCAAGATACACAATTAGTATCTAAAACTTCCTTAACTCCAGCAAGGTAGTCAGCTTCAGTTAAACCGTTATCGATCCAGTCATTGATTGTCTGCTGGTCTTCGGCGCTCAGGTCGGCGAACAGCCGAAAAGTTGGCATCAACGAGCCGTAAGGGCGAGCTGCCTCGAATGTAGAAAAATCAGAGTCGGGCTTGCCATTGGCCTCCGCCGCCTCAGCATTATGACAGCTGATACAGTACTCATCGATGATAGGTTTCACATGACTGGCATAGGTCACCAATTCGGTGGGAAGCTCAACCGAGGGTGTCTCCGGGCTTGAGTCTTGATTCGTAGCCTCCGCGACAGCAGGATCTCGACTTTCCGCGACCTGCTCATTGTTACAAGAGCTTAGGCTCAGATAAAGCGCAAGTACTCGAATCCAAAGCATGCCGATCCCCCAGAATCTAAAAATCTTGGGGCTCTTATCGGCTAAATCATGAAAATCTTTAGCTTAGATTTCAAATTCTTGAAAAAGTGCCTATGGGTCACCTAAGTGAAATACTTAGTCCCTAATTTGGCAGTCAGAGCTTCCAAAGCTTCCCGATCGGCCTGGCTAAAAGCTGCTGGATCATCTGAGTCCACATCAAGCACAGCAACCGTCTTGCCCTGACTGTCGATCACGGGAACGACAATCTCACTTTGAGTCGACGCTGCACATGCAATATGCCCAGGGAATTGATTGACATCATCGACCAATTGAGTCTCTTGCTCGCGAGCAGCAGCGCCGCAGACACCTTTTTCAAATGGGATTAACAAGCAACCATGACCACCTTGATAGGGGCCGATTTTTAAGACTCCATCGGCAACGGTTCGGTAAAAGCCTGTCCAATTGTAATAGTCGAAGCTATGATGAAGCTCGCACACGACAGTCGCCATAGCAGCAACCCAATCGTCTTCGTTGAGCAGCAGCGCATCAATACGATCCAGAACGTCTTGATAATTGCTTTTCTTCTGGCTTTCACTAGCTTTGTAAGGAATCGACGGATGCATAATGTCCTCCAACCGCAAATCATTGGAGAGATTTATAGCAGAGCCGTTCCTAAACGCAAACCGCATAATTGTGGCTTAGCTATGAAGCTCACCGGCTGTGCTACCTTCCATCATAATGCTGTAGGTTTGAGGCGGTGTGTACTTAATTTTAACATTAAGTTTCGCTAGCTTACGACGGATATTGAAGATATGAACATCGAGGGTTTTCGCACCTACGGATACATCCTTCCACACCTTATTGATCAGGTCTCCGCGCTTAATCTGGCGATTGGGAGACGTATTGATCATATCGAAGATCATAAGTTCTTTGGAAGTCAGTTCGGTCTGTAGATTGTCTTTAGTGATGACTCTCCGTCGCAAGGGATCCACAGACAGTTCATCCTCAACCCGAGCTACCCGGCTCAGCGACCGCTCAATCTTGACGAGTAGCTCAGACCGATTAAAAGGCTTCGTGATGTAATCGACAACCCCTTCGCCGAGGCAGTAGCGAATAATATCGAGATCATCGCAAACCGAAACGATTACAATGGAAAGCTTTCCTAACTCTTCTTGAGGAACCTCGTTTAGAAAGCTAACGAAGGAACCATCTGGCAAGCGAAGATCGGCTAGCACCAACTGGGGCCGCTCTACACCCTCCCGAAAGTACTCGGTGCGGAACTCCTCAAGAGTCTTAAATATCCGATAGTTATACTTGTGCTGTAGAATCTCTTCGTAGATGAAATTACAGCCATCATCGTCTTCGAGAATCCAAAAAGGAATTTTCCTCTTGAGCTTCAGGATCGAATCGTTTTCTTCGCCCGTCACGGTTTGAAACATATTGCCCACCACAATAAGAACACTAATGTACTAAGAGCCGAAACCCATAGTATGTATGCGCTAGTAGAAGATTCTTTAACCTTTAAATCAATTGCTGTCAAATAAGGAACGTAATCCTAGGATAAAATCCTCGTGGTTAAAGTAACTTAGAAAGAAACTTATTTTTATTAACCTTGAAATGTAACCATGGCCCCTCTTATCTCACACAGCTCCGATTGTTCTAGCAGAACCCACCCAAGGCCGCTATGATTTGCAGTCACAGGCCACAAAGAGACTTAAAGGAGCTTAAGTGGACTCAATTGAGATTCCAGTCGAACGCATGGACCGTGACACCCTTAACCGGGTCATCGAGGAGTTTGTGAGTCGTGAAGGAACAGACTACGGCGAAATAGATTACACCCTTCAAGAAAAGGTGACACAGGTTCGTCAGCAGCTAGAATCGGGCCTCGCCGTGCTGATCTTCGATCGAGAGACAAGTACTTGCAATATCTTGCCCAAAAACTAAAAGGTTCTGTTACCTCAGGGCAGAATTTATCGGATTTTTTTAAGTTTCATTTGTGACTCTCCATGGGAATGTGCTTCTCATTGAATAATTTAGCAGATGAGAACTAACTGAACTCGTTCCAGTTTTTGGGCATGGGGGAAGATCTGTAGAGCCTCTCTCAAGTTTTGTCATCGTGGACCGATCCCGCCTTTAGAAGAACGAAGAACGAGAACGTTGATCAAAGAAATCGCCGTCTGTTCAATGAGTTGATTGGATCTACAGTGAATGGGTTGAAATCGTGACCAAGACAGTTCTGTTTTACGACAATGTAAATTTTAATAGACGATCAGCTGCAACAACCTTAGCTGTGGCGGACTGTAGAACTCTTATTCCAAAAAACGAAAAAGAGTTCATGGACATATTAAAATTATCGAAATTCGACCTGCTCGTTTATCCCATCGAATATCACGAAGTCGTTCTTCGGATGAGTAAGCAGAACCTTCATGCGGCAACAATCTTACTTTCTCAATCAAAAATCAAGGAACTCCATCGTTATTTCAGCAAGGAGCATTCCACAAACATCTTGGCTAAGGGCAAGGATGGCCAGTTGAACCCGAGGGAGTTGGTAACCACCGTTCGAAAAATCTTCAATCAAGACATTTTCGGCGTCAAACATTATGTAAATTACGGTACCGAGTCCGAGGTTTACCACATTCGTGATTCAGATCAACGATCCGAGTACATCGATACAGTTCGAGAATTCTGCAACCGGTTTCACCTCAGAACGTCAACCATTCAATCCGTTGAGCTTTTCTGTGAAGAGCTACTTATGAACGCCATCTATGACGCTCCACGCGACAGCGATGGCAACGAACTATACGGCAGAATTTCTCGGAAAGATCGGGTGATTTTGAAGCCACGGGACGCAGCCCGCATGGAGTTTGCCTGTGATGGCGAAAAACTGGTTGTCTCCGTATCGGACCCTTTCGGAGGCATTACCTGGGAAGTTGTTCAAAGATATCTTGCGCGGTGTTTTTCAGGCAACCGAAAGATCGCCAATTTGAGCGATGGTGGCGGAGCGGGATTAGGACTCTACTTCTGCTTCACAGCCGCCAACTCCTTCATCATCAACGTACATCCGGACAAACGATCCGAGTTCATAGGGATTTTCGACTTAACCTCGTCACCCAGGGACCGAAACCGCCTTTATTCTAGCCTTCACTTTTTCTCGACCGAGCAAGGAAGCGAAAAAGCTCTTGCCAAAGAGCTCATCACCGCTTCCTAGTCCCATTGGAATGTCTTATCCCTTAAGGGAGTTCGAGTTTACATCCCAAGACGCAAAGGTTATACTCCAGCCTCCAAAATTAGGTATATTGACTTAGTATGCGACGGATGGAGTAAAAACAATGCTACGCACTCACACGGCAGGTCAGCTGACCGAACAAGATGTTAATAAAACGGTTACATTGGCAGGCTGGGTTGACCGCGTCAGAGATTTAGGTCAGCTATTCTTTCTGAATCTGCGCGACCGTTACGGCTTGACACAGTGCGTCTACGAAAGCTCGGACAGCAATGATTCCACCATGTCCTCGCTAAAAAGTTTGGCTAACGAATACTGCGTCCAAGTCACTGGTGCAGTGCGAAAGCGCAACGCTAAGGATATCAACAGTGAACTCTCAACTGGAGCTGTAGAAATTGTCATTGAGACAGTCAAAGTCCTCAATACCTCGGAAGTGCTCCCCGTGCAGGTTCGCGACGATATCAACGTCTCAGACGACTTGCGGCTCAAATATCGCTACCTTGACCTACGGCGGTCGCGGATGCAGAAAAATATGCAAACCCGACACAAGACTTTGCAAGCAGCTCGGGATGCTCTCTGCGAGATGGGCTTCTTAGAAATTGAAACTCCTTTGCTGATCCGCTCCACACCTGAGGGCGCCAGAGACTTCGTGGTGCCTTCACGGCTACACCCAGGAAAGTTCTATGCCTTGCCACAGAGCCCTCAACTCTACAAGCAGATGCTAATGATCTCAGGTATGGATCGCTATTTTCAGTTTGCTCCGGCTTTTAGGGACGAAGACTTGCGGGCAGATCGCGTGCCTGTCCACACCCAGATCGATATGGAGATGAGCTTTGTCGATCAGGAAGATGTGCATCATGCCGTTGAAACCATGATGAAACGAATCTTTAAAGACGTAAAAGGTGTCGAGCTGGAGGATAAGTTCCTAGCCATGCCTTATGCCGAAGCTATGGAGCGCTTTGGGAACGATAAGCCTGATATGCGCTTTGCAATGGAGCTAAAGACCATCACGGAGCAAGCCAAGCAAACTGACTTCAAAGTTTTCGCTGAAGCTGAATCCGTTCGCTGCATCGTCATTGAAGAAGGCTCCCAGGTGTCGCGCAAGGATATCGACACAACCTTGCTTGATAAGGCGAAGATTTATGGCGCTAAAGGCCTCGCTTGGACAAGAGTTAAAGACGGCGAATTATCTGGTGGTGTAGGGAAATTTTTAGCCCCGCTCAAAGATACTTTGATGAGCCTAGACGATGTCAAGGAAGGTACTCTCATCCTGTTCGTTGCGGATAGCTATAAGGTCGCTTGTGCAGCTCTTTCTGCAGTTCGGTTGGAGTTGGGTAAGAAGCTCGATCTCATCGATCATAGTGAGTATAAGTTCCTTTGGGTGAATGATTTCCCACTTTTTGAGCAGGATGATGAGAGCGGAAAGTGGATCGCGATGCACCACCTATTCACTCACCCCAAAGACGAAGACATGCAATACCTCGACAGCGACCCTAGTAAGGTGCGCGGAAAACTCTATGACTTGGTGCTGAATGGTGTCGAGCTGTTGTCTGGCAGTATCCGGATTAATACTCCAGAACTGCAGCAGAAGGTTTTAGATATCGTTGAGATGCCTCGCGAGGAGTCCGAAGGCAAGTTTGGCTTTTTGATGAATGCTTTCAAATACGGAGCACCTCCCCATGGTGGTAGTGCAGTGGGGTTTGATCGGCTCGTCGCGCTTCTCTGTGGCGAAGATAGCATTCGTGAAGTGATAGCCTACCCCTGTAACAACCAGGGTATCTTCCCTCTTGATGGATCACCAGCAGAAGCCTCTCCAGATCAGCTTGAGGAGCTTCAAATCAAGTTTAAAAAGCCAGATTAAGGATGCCAGAGGCGGGAGTACTAAAACAAGTACTTCGCCTTCCAACCCAGCTGATACATACATCGCTGATGATTTTTCTCTTGCAATAAGAGATCATCCCGTGTTTGTAAGCCTGCCTGATTGCACGAGGCAATATCAAGCTGAAGTTTTTTATCCAAATCTTCCTCGCTGAAAGATTCTTCACCTTCATATTCGTAGATGACCTCTTCAGGTGTGGATATACACGACACAGAAAACAATCCCATTAGTACCGGCAACAAGAATTTCAACATTTAATCACTCCAGGTGTGTAGGCTTAAAGCTTTACCTTTAGTAAAGCAACGAATGTACCATTTTGTGGCAACGTAAATTCAGTGATTTATCAATAAGTTTTCGTCAAAGAATTGACACTGTCTCCAGGGGGCTGAACATCTGATTAACCCGAACTTGAACTCGGTCGTTCAATTAGCAGAACTATTTGCCGAGCTGTGTTCGGACCCCTTGAGCTAAAATAAATAGTGGTGCGAGCTTCAAAGCGATCACCCTATTGTGACCTCCCGTTCCTCCAATTGATGAATAGAACAGAATGCCGAAAATAACTGGTCGACAATTTAAGACAGTATTGGTGATCGAAGTTATCGTCATCACCTTGATGATCGTCTTAGGGACTAGCTTTATATCGATTACCTGTGACGGGTCGATGCGAGGCTGTATGGGCGATCAAAACTATTCACCTCATAGGTTTCTGATCCTGGCCTTGTTACGACCATTCTTTTTTACCCCGATTATGGTGCCAGCGATGATTGGGGGCAGCAATTTTGGGCCGCTACTAGCAACCCTGCTCACTGCTGCTGCCACCGCGCTATCAGCTCTTGTTTTTTACCTGCCTGGATATTACCTCGGCAAGAAGCTAGTTCGGCCTTGGCTAATGACCAATCTTCCTAGCACCTGGAGTCTCATAAGGTCTCAGGATTTCAAGCTTATATTTATCACCCGCTGGGTACCGTTATTCCCTTTCGACCTCATGTCCTTTTTATTTGGCGCTGCAAACTTCCACGCCAGTCGCTTGGTGATGTTCTCTTTTCTCGGAATCATTCCCGAAGTATGGTTGTTCAGCAATCTAGCCAGCCCAAGCAACCAAGCTATCGGCAATGGCTTTTTGCAAATCCTCGCTTTTAGTTTGATCACCTCGCTGCCTCTTCTTGGCTATGAATATGTATACCGACGGCGAGGAACTAGTCTTTGGCATCAGTTAAAGCGGGTCTATTATGAAGTTTTCTATGAAGTTCAAGTCAACAACGAGATCAAGAAAAAGCAGGTATTCACCAATCAAAAGCCACCGGTGATAATTCTTTACGGCTTCTTTTCATCGCGGCGAACCCTTGGAGTCATGGAGCGCCTGATGAATGTTCGCGGCTACCAGGTGATGACCTTCAATCTTGGCGGTGTTTTAGGTACCTTTTTCACCCGTGGAATCGAAGAAACAGCCGATTTCATCGATCGTAAGATTCGGCGCCAGATTCAGCGCCACGGCTTTAATAAGATATATATCGTCAGTCACTCAAAAGGCGGTTTAGTTGCATTATGGTGGATTCTACGTATGGGAGGGCACAAGTACTGCGATCATGTGATCACTATGGGTACTCCATTTAAAGGCAGTCGCCTCACCTATCTCGCTCTGTTTACCCCACTAGGGTTTTTCTGGAAAGACGTTTGGCAGATGCGGCCAGGTTCAAGGTTCTTAAGAGAGCTTCATGAAAGTCCACCACAAGACAAGCTAACTATATACAATATTTATTCGGATCGCGATGGAGTTGCTACCGGCACTGCAGGAGTCTTTCATCACCCTAGCAATGTCAAGCTTATCCCTATGCATCGCTACGCCCACTTTGAATTTTTATTCAAGCGTGCCGTGGCAGATCAGTTGGTAGCGATTCTCAATCAGGCGGAAAAGCAGCGCCTAGAGCAAGAGTCGCTCCAGCAGCCCATGCAAGATCGTCGTCGCCCCCGCAACGGGAACCTCAACGAGGACGACGGCAATCAAGGTCTAGCCTAGATCTAGCTCTTAGAACCGACTGCATCTAAATCAGTAACAAACTCTCTATCGCTCAATAAGGTGTAGTCGCTATCCAAGATAGAACTGACAAAGCTAAAGCGAGCACTCACCTTTTCCGGGCTAAAGGTAAGTGTTAGAAAGCCTCGATCCTTGCTGTTGCAATATTGTAGTCCTTCAACCAATGCTACCAATTGGGCTTCTGTTTGAGGAATGGCTGCATCTGGAATTCCTAGATAAGACTCCAAGCCAGGTGACGTCACAGAAGAGGTCGCAAACTCCATGCCGCATAGGTCACCCTCTAGACTCTTCAGCTGATTTGCCCAAGCATTATGGGTGTCACCTGCAAGAACGATAAGGTTAGCGCCTGACTCTTTTGCTGTATTCAAGATCAGTTGCCGCTCGGCATCAAAGGCATCCCAAGCATCAAGGTTGTAAGGAAGTCTGGGAATCGCAAGCAAGGCCTGATTGTCTTGCAGAAACTTTAGCTCCTCTGCGGTAAGAGTGTCTCCAGCAGCAGCTCGTTGGGCTAGGGTCGCTAGTCGCGCAAAGTCAGCAATGCTGATCTGCTGGGTTGCTACCGCTCCAGGTAGATACATCCGCCCCATGAGGACTTGCTGCCCTAATACCTGCCAGGTCGCCTTGTTACGCTTTAACTTGCCCAGCAACCAATCCCGTTGCTCAGCACCGAGAAGGGTTCGCTCAGGATCTGCGATCGCTTGTAGTGCTGCAGCAAAGTCTAAGCCTTCCTCTCCCACAAAGTTTCCATATTCCAGGGGCTCATCACGACCGATGATGCGGGTATCAAGCATATGAAGGTCGACAAGGTTACCAAACGCGAAGGAGCGGTAGATCGTCTCGTTATCTTCTGCTGATGCAGGACGAATCGGCATCCACTCAGCATAGGCTTGTAGGGCCGCCAGCTTTCGAACTGAGAACTCGCCTTCGTCCTCTTGATGATTTTCTGCACCGTTTCGCCAGGCATCGTTGGCAACTTCATGATCATCCCAAACAACGATGAAGGGATGAGCTTGATGCACCGCCTGGAGATCCCGATCACTGCGATATTGCTGGTAACGTTGGCGATAATCGTCTAACTTTAGCAGCTCAAGCTCAGGCTGTGACTCTCTCCCTAGTTCAGGTGCATTCTCAGAAGCGTAGCCACCTCGTTGGTACTCGTAGATATAGTCACCGAGATGCAAGATGGCATCTAGATCATCCTGTTTTGCAAGTTCACGATACACATAGAATCGTCCAGCAGGATAGTTACTACAAGATACTGCTGCAAGTTTCACCTGGCTCACACTGCCAACTGGAAGGGTTTTAGTTCGTCCAGCGGGAGACAAGGTATCGCTACTTCGGAATCGATAAAAGTAACTTGTCGCTGGTGATAGCCCACCGACATCAACTTTAACAGTATAATCACGATCTCTATTGGTATCGAAAACACCAGCTACAACAATATTCTGAAAGTTTTGATCAGTAGCCACTTCAAAAGCAACCGTATAGGCTTCGGCCGTTGCAGGATCATCAGGAGTTACGCGAGTCCAGAGAATGACACGATCGGCAAGTGGGTCGCCACTAGCAACCCCATCCTTAAATCGGATTCCGTCATCCAAAACATCATCGCAAGCAGAGATCCCTGATGCGAAAACGGCGGCACCGAATCCCAGGGCTGAAAGCTTAAAAAAATCACGGCGGGTGTTAAAAACCGACATTGGCTTGGCTCCTTCTCGAATGGGCTTAGAGGCTGCCTTTTAGATCCAATCTCCGCGCTGTACCTCGATCGAAGACTTCATTTGGAACATCCAAAATCCGCCTGGTATCGTCATTTAGCCTTGATCTTAAACTCTTCAGACAGCCTCGTAGTATGTCTTCTATTGAATGCTTCGAGTGCTATAGCCGGTTTATAGTTGGGAATCAAGTCCCATAATAGATCTTAAAAACTCTTATAGTCTGTGATTCACAGAATATAAATTTTCCCATAAATTATTGCCAAGGAAATTAATCTTTATCGTCAGAAAGAAGTACCTCAAGCATTTTATCATCGATATTCGCTACAGACTGAACTACGTAGTCTGGCTTGTAGGCAAACTTTCGAAGGTCCATCTCTTGAGTCCCCCCACTAAGGACCAAGATCCCGGTATACCCTAATTGCACCGCACCGAGGATATCAGTTTCCATCGTATCGCCTATCATAATGGTTTCCCCAGATCGCAGATCCAGTTGCTTACGGGCCTCACGGAAGATCACGGGGCTAGGCTTGCCAGGACTAAAGGCTTTGAATCCCGTCGCCTCCTCAATCGTGCGGACATAGGCGCCACAGCCAGGGCGCACACCACCATCCTGAGTCGGGCAGCTCGGATCGAGATTTGTAGCAATGAGTCGCGCTCCATCGGCGACCATCTGTACAGCCTTCTCCATATTTTCAAGAGTCATGGTTCGCCCCTCACCGATCACAACATAATCTGGATTGGAATCAACCACAGCGTAGCCCTCGCCATTGAGAGCAGTCAGTAACCCACCTTCGCCAATCACATAGGCAGTGCCTTGAGGGTTTTGATGGGCAAGGTAGGATGCTGTCGCCATGGCACTTGTGTAGACATGCTCAGCACTCACCTTAAATCCGAGTCGCTGCAGGCGTGTCGCTATATCAATAGGAGTACGCTGGCTATTATTGGTAAGAAACATAAAGGGAATCTTACGCTCCACAAGGCGATCTATGAATTCCACTGCACCAGCAATGAGTTCACTACCCCGGTAGACCACACCATCCATATCTATAAGAAAACCTTTGTTCATCATAACCTCACTCAAAAAACGGCATCCGATTTCGCTTCGGATGGCCTGATCATTTGCTATTCTTCATATTCCAATCTGGAGCCTCAAGACTCATCATCATTCTAGGGGAAGCTCATTGCCATGGGAACCCGCAATCCTGCACGGTCTGGCCTTTTCGCAGGACTCTGGAGAATCGAGATGGAAGGATATTATCGCAAGGCACGCTTGAATAGCGCAGTAAAGTCTTCTAACAAAGCGTAGGCGCAGGGAACCCAGATAAGAGTAAGAATAGTGCCAGTCACCAAGCCCCAAGCCATGGCCAAGGTCATTGGCATTAAGATGAGATCTGCCCCACCCCAGCCATAAGCTGTCGGCAGGAGCCCACTGATTGTGGTTAAAGATGTCACCATGACTGCCTTTAGGCGTAGCCCACTGGCCTTAACTAGTACATCATGGAGTCGCTCTCCACTTTCATCCCGCAGCTCGTCAATAAAGCTGATAAGAACAATACCCGAGTTTACGATTATCCCTGCCAAACCAATGATGCCAATCATTGCCAGAAAGCTTACGGGCTTATCATGGATTAGAAAAGCGATTGAAACGCCAGTAATCCCTAATGGGATGGTGGACATGATAATCAATGGCCTTAGATAAGAGCTGAAAAGGAACACCAAGACCCCAAAAATCCCCAGAATCGCAAGACCTAGGGCTTGGGCTAAACTCTGCATGGATTCTCGGGTGCTTTCTTCCTCGCCACCAATGGCAAGACTCACTTCGGGATATTTTTGATTTAACTCTTGGAATATAGCAATAGCCCGCTTGTTTGCTTCACCACTGGTGGTGAGAGCTGCATCGATATCCGCTGTTAGGGTTTTCGATCGTTGATAGTCATAGCGCTTGATCACAAGAGAGCCACTCTTTTTCTTTAATTGAGCAAGATTAGAAAGTCTGATTAAATTGCCTCGACGATCCATAATCTTGATGTTTTCCAGATTCCGAATCGAACTCTTATCAGAATCTCGAAGGCGAAGGCGAATATTGAACTTTTTGTTTTTCAAGTTAAGCTCAGAAATAACACGCCCATCGAGGAGATCCTTAATGGTAGACCCAATCTGCCCAACACTGAGCCCTAGTCTCTGTATTTTTGAATGATTCAAAAGCACTTCCACCTCGTCGTCCCCATAGGTGTCGTTGATTTCAGGATTTTCGACTCCGTCCAGCTTTTTCACTTTTTCCAGCAGTTTATAGCTCAAGGCCTGGAGCTGCTCTGAGTTATGAGAACGAAGAGTTAAGTTTACAGGAGCTCCAACAGGCGGCCCATTAATCACGGTATTATAGGTAACCGAATCGAGATAGCTAGTATCGATGGCTCTCATCTTTTCTAGTGCATCAGTGTAGTAAAGAGAAAAAGATGCTTCTTGGGTGACATAAATTTTTAGGATACCGACGTTGTCACCTTCTTTTGACTTAGGATCAGAGATATCCTGCTCAGACTTTCCAGAAACAGCCACAATATACTCGACATCGTCACCTAGGGCCTCTTTGATCTGCTTCGACAGGCGTTCTGACGCCTTCTGGCTGGCTTCAAGAGTGGTGCCTTTTTTCATCTCGAAACGAGCCGTATAGATCTCTGTTTGTTCTGAGGGAAAGAGAATAAACTTGTTCACTCCGAATAGCAGGTAACCAGAGCCGAAGAGAACAAAGCTAAAACCGATTGCCACCAGATACCGTTTGCGGATCATGACATCCATGAAGGACTCAAACTTCTTCACCATGATTTTAAACCAATCAGAGTCCTTGTTTTTCTTGGCTGGCTTCGAGTCTACAGCCCGCAAGCGCATGGGCAAAAGAAAGAAGCTTTCTATCAAACTGCCAATTAGAGAAAGAGTCACAATGATTGGAATATAGCGAATAAACTGCCCCAACACGCCCTTGGTAACCAACATGGGTAGAAAACCAGCAATGGTCGTCATAGCTGTACAGGTGATCGGTAGCCAAAACTGATGAGCAGCCTTCAATGCCGCAGCGTGGGACTCAAGCCCATCCTCCCTGAGCCTCACATAGTTTTCTGCAATGACTACGGAGTTATCAACTAGCATGCCGAGCGCGATGACAAGTGCACAGATGGTAATGACGTTAAGGTTCATCTCCAGGATCGGCATAACACCAAAGGTCGCGATAAGTGCCAGCGGTAGGGATAAGGATGCTACGATACCCACTTTTCCTGGCAGGAAAATCAACATAAAGACAATAACTAGGGCTAAACCAATATAGGCATTTGAGATGAGAACTTCAGTCCGGTTCTTAACTTTCTCAGCCTCATTAAAGTAAACTTTAACCTCTAGACCCTCAGGGACTGCAACCGACTCAAGAAGCTCCTCGATATGTCCAACAAGAGCAATGGTGTCAGCTCCGCCGCGCTTGGTGACAACTAGTAAGGTTGCTGCTTGACCATTGACTGAAGTCAAGCGCACCGCATCCTCCTGCCCATCATAGACTTCAGCAACGTCCCCCAGGAGCACCTGCTTCCCAGAGTAATTGGTTCGAATGGGGGTCGCTAGTAGCTCATCGACATTATCAGTTTTGCCATCTAGCCTGACAAGAAGCTGCTCCTTGTCACCGACCAAGTCTCCCGCAGGAATACTCAAGTTTCGAGCACTCAAGGTTTGAATGACTTCGTCAGCACCCACATGAAACTTGTTCAGCTTGCGTTGGTTAAGGTAGATTGAAAACTCTCGTTCTCGATAGCCATTAAGCTCTACCTTCAAGACACCTTTTAGATCCTCAACGGCCTCTTTCAAATAATCCGCAAAACGATCACGCTTGCGGTTCTGGTTATCGCCCACAACACCGATTTCTAGGGCAGGAAATTCTTCAGATTTGACTTCAACATACTTTGGTGCAGGTATACCGGGAGGAAGGTCTGAGACGCTTTTTACAGCACTCTCAATGTCATCCATCACCGTTGCCACATCATAGTTATCAATATCTGCCTTGATCACGATCCGGCTTAGCCCAATCTGGCTAACAGATTTAACTTCCTTAAGGCCCCTTACCTTGCGGACTTCTTCTTCTATAGGTTTGGTAACATCGGCCTCGACATCTTCTGGTGCTGCCCCTGGATAGGGTGTCACCACAATGGCAACCCCAAGATCAACAGTGGGGTAAGACTCGCTGTTAAGACTTAAAATGCCACGAAGGCCAATCATCGTGATCATCACCATGATAATAACGGTGAATTTATGGTTTTTGAGAAAGAAATGGATCAGAGCCTTCATCATGACTTCCTATTAAAAGAACAGGGCGCTTGATTAAATATGGAATAGTAAGTCAGCATTTCAAGAATCAAACGCTCTTCTAGGCCCAAGACTTGGAGCTTGGAGTTGAGCAAAGTATTCTGGCTAGAAATATAGTCAAATACCGAAATTCGCCCCTGGCGGAACTTGCGTTCGGTAGTTTTGAATGCATCTTCCTGATCCCGAATGCTTTTGTGGTAAAGATCCACAGCCTCAGCCAATGGAGCGAAGTTCTTTTGTAAATTAGAGTGAGACGCCTTAAATTCGGCAGCAAGCCTCACTCTCAGGATCGAGGCATTCATCTTTTCATTGCGGACAAGTTGCTTCTCTGTATCGTCTAGTCCCAACGGAACACTTACACTGAGGACAGCCTCATAAGCGCTTTTTTCAAGGGCGAAAGGCTGCCCTGCCGCCTCCGACCACTCTTCATCAAGCCCAAACCCTCGCCCAACAAAACTTAGTTTTACATCTGGATCATCGTAGCTATCAAGCTCTTCTGATTTAAGGCGCAGCTCGTCATCCACAGCGCGAATGAGTTCATCATATTCCGTATAATCATAGGGGATTGATGTCATGCGGCCAATCGCTCTTGAGCAATTGACCGATTCAGCTACAGCACGCCGGACTCCCACGTAGTTATCTCGAACTCTTATAGTGTAGGTTTGTAACGTTGGCACAAGAACCTTCAAATCACGTTCTAAGAAATTTCGATCGATGGTTGATTTTCGAAAGTTTGCCTCTGCACTAGATAGATTAGCCGCCATTTCAGCAACAGCACCGTCATCGGCGATACTATCTGCCTCGCGACGTTTCATATTGCGATAGCCACGCCTAGCAGTAGCTACGAGGTTCTTAAAGATCTGTATCCGGCGATCTTGAGCAACCAGACGCCAGTAAAGTGCTCGCATGTGATTATGGAGCTTCTTGAGTTCAAGCTTCTTATTGAGCTTAGATTTGTCGATCATGGCCTTAATATGCCTGACTTTGGTGCTATCGAGGGAACCCAAAAGGTTCTTCCAAAGATCCATCTCGAAAGTCAAAGCCAGTGAAGGTAAATAGAACTTTTTTAAACCGTACTCAGGGCCAAAAAAGGCACTGAATTTTTCGTAGCGATAAATATAGGCTAAACCACCAGAAACACCATAAGGCAAGGTCTGCTGCACGCCGATCTGCTGCTGCTTCACCCAGATTGACTCTCTGGGATCGTCTGACTCGCTCAAAGTAGTTTCAGCGCCAATCCCTAAAACGTATTGATCATTGAATTGTGATAGCGCTGTAGTTGCCTTGTGGTGATTTAGATTCACTTGATCATACTGAGGAACACCATCCTTGAGATACGACTTTAGCACCTCTTCAGAAAGTTCAATCGGTCGAGCTTGTACCCCGTTGGGGGCGTCTATTAAGAAGAAAGCCGCTAAGATTGCTGTGAGCAATCGCAGTTTGACATCCATAGGATCAAATCCATTGATAACAACAGTTTTACAAGAGACATGCGGGATAGAACTCCGCCTAGCTTGTCTCCCAAGACAGCTAGAGAGCCTACGCCCTAATTATAAGGCATAGGGCTAGGCAAATACGTTCCTAATCGGCGAGATAGATGAGTTTAGGATAGAGGCGCGCTTGAAGCCTGCTTGGACTCAAGAAAGCTTTCGGATACGGCGTCTTCAAGAACAGCTCGCCCGACCTTAAGGCCGTCGAGTGCTGCGCTGACGATGCCTCCAGCAAATCCAGCACCCTCTCCTGTAGGGAAGATACCAGGGTGGCTTTGTGATTGAAGGCTTTTGTCGCGCATCATAACAATTGGAGAGGAAGTTTTGGTTTCCACTCCGGCTACGATCGCTTCATGGCTGATATAGCCTCGCATTTTTTTATTGTATTCAAAAAGAGCACCTTGCAGGGCTTCCACAACAAAGTCTGGCAAAACCTTGTCTAACCGCGCGGGAGTGACCCCAGGTTTATAGGTAGACTTGAGTTCACCCTTGCTAGCACGACCTTTCAAAAAGTCTCCAAGACGCTGGGCGGGGGTAAAATAGTTTCCGCCCCCTGCCTGGAAAGCCTTGCGCTCGATCGATTCTTGGAACCTCATGCCATCAAGAACGTGGCCCTTAAAAAAATCTTCCCGATTGATATTCACAACCACAGCAGCATTGGCAAAGCCACTATTTCGCGCATGGTAGCTCATTCCGTTGATAGCAAGGTGCTCCGCTTGGGCGTTGGTCGGCAAAAGTTGCCCACCAGGACACATGCAAAAAGTCCAGATCCCTCGCTCTCCGGCCCGAGCTGCTAACTTGTACTCCGCTGCCGGTAGGAGGCTGCAAGATCCAAATTGGATCTGATCAATCACTTCTTGGGGATGCTCGAATCGCGCGCCGATGGCAAAGGGCTTGGGGCCAATAGCTAAACCTTGATCCAACAAAAGCTGGTAGGTATCGCGGGCTGAGTGACCAATGGCAATGATCAGGTGATCGGTTTCCAACACTTCACCACCATCAAGCAAAACTTCGTAGCGGCTTGATTTTCCCGGACGGAAGCCTTTAAAAATAGTATTGAAACGAAACTCTGTACCGGCTTGCTTCAGGTAATCCCGCATGCGCTTGGCTATCACCATCAGAAAATCTGTACCAATATGAGGATGGGCATCATATAGGATCTCTTCAGGAGCACCAAATCGGACCCACTCTTGAAAGAGATATTTAATCAGAGGATGATTTCGTCCACAGGTTAGTTTACCGTCTGAGAACGTTCCGGCACCGCCTTCGCCAAAGCAGTAGTTGCTACGCTCTGAAAACTCTCCAGTTCGTCGCAAACGGTTTACAGTACGGAGGCGATCTTCAACGGGTTCACCACGTTCGATGACAAGGCTCTGTTGCCCCGCTTCAGCAAGCACATGGGCAGCAAAAATCCCCGCTGGTCCTGTACCGATGATTATAGGTTTGCGCTTCATGGATTTGCCTTTGAGTGGCAAACCCTCAAGAGGATCGTAGAGCTTGGCATCGGGGATGGGAGTTACGGTACTACTGTGGTGGTTCAAGAGATGCTGCTCATTGGCAATCTTTGCCTCTACTTGATAGTGATAGACGATCCGGCGCTTGCGACGAGCATCTAGAGACTTTTTCTTAATGCGGAAGCCGTGAATATCACTTGGCTTGAGCCCGTACTCTTGAACAAGAGCCTGGGTAATATGTTGATCTGGGTCTTTATCGACGACAGGAACGGTGAGCTGTTTGATAAGAACGGCCATGTAAATCCCCAATTTTAGGTTCGGATGCGAAGGCAACTAGAGGACGGAGATTACATGATTTTTTGGCGTATTTCCATTAAAAAATTTATCTATTATTCCTTATATTTACAACTAGTTATCAGCTAGAAGTGATCCAGAATGAACTCTACTGTCTCTTTGACAGCTTTGCTGCGGACCAGGTCGCCATCATTGTAAACTTCATGAAACGCCGAGGGAAATACGATCTTAAAGCAATTCTTGGCATTTTTACAGACCATATCCTGCCCCTCAGTATCCACATAAAAGTCATCTCCTGCTTGTAACATCAAAACCGGGACTGTGATCAGATGAGCATTGCGCTTCATATACCAGGTAGCTTCGAGGCTGGATCGTAGCCAGGAGAAGCTAGCGCCGTTGGTGATCGTCTCAGGATTCTGTGCTTTATAGTTTACCGTTTTCCAGTAGCGAGTCTCACTTCGGGTAGAGATATTCACGACATCTTCTTTAACAAACGGTCCATGGCCGGGAAGAAAACTATCTCCCTGCCCCATAAGTTCCATCACACGGGCAATCAGCCAAGCCACCCACTCTGGATAAGGCGCAGTTTTTATGTCAAGCATAGGCGACGAGAACACCACCTTATCCAGAATAGACTTGCCCTTACTAAGATAGATCGAGGTGATGTTTGCTCCCATAGAATGGGCAATCCCTACAATCCGCCGGCCTTCAGCTCGGGGCTTGACAACAGTTTTGAGAAAGGTATCCAGGTCAATCACGTACTCTTCGTAGGTAGTCACATGGGTTCGTTCAGGGTGAGACGAAATTCGTTCTGAATAGCCCTGCCCTCGCCACTCTAGAAGATGGATGTTGAACTTGAATTGATAGAGGTCAAAGATCAGTTCGGCATACTTTTGCCCGGCTTCCGTCCAGCCTGGGAGTATCACAACGTCTGCCACGGGCTCAGGATGCTGATAGAACACATGGCTGATGGTAATCCCATCGGGAGTCTGAAACTTGCCCCACTCCGCTTGCGACTTAAAAAATGGCATAACTTCTTGCTGGTAAACCTGATCGTAATTCACCTCAGAAATTGCCGATGCTAAACTGGATGATAGCATTAAAATAAAGATTGTAAGCCTTTGCATAGCGGACCTCCTATTGCCTTATGTCATTATACACAGGTCTGCAAGACCAAGCCAAAAAAACACATAAATGACTTTGGTTTGCTGGTCTTCCCGTGTTTTGCTATGGATGAGCCTAGTTATCTTAGTCATTAGAAAGTGAGCCCTACCTTGACCAAACTCCACTCCCTTGCCAAAAGATTGTTAGGTCCTCCAGCGCCTGTCTCGGTGCCACGAAACTATTATAAGGACCTTAGTTACCAACTGCTGCTTGGTTCCTCGCAACCGCTCCTGGGAGCCATTGCCGTTATTATCATCAAGCAAGTTTTAGATGGCAGCAATCAACAAGTCGCACTCATTCAAGCCGGTTCTATGGCTGGGCTTTTGCTATCATTGCCTTACACTAAATACCTTTCCACTTCTCTTCCACAGAAGGACTACGCCCTGCCACAGGTTTTAGCTTGGATCGCCATGATCTTAGCTGGCTTTGCTGGAGATGCTCTCTGGTTTTCACTTTTGGTCTTTCTTGCTTTGGCTTTGTTTCATATCAGTAGCCCCTGCCAGGGTGTTTTATACCAGCAGATCTACGAGCCTCAGGTGCGTGGTACTTTGGTCGGTCGGATCAAGCAATGGCAATTATTTCTAGTCATGGGCTTATCGTGGCTTTTAGGTCATTTAATAGACGTCAGCCCCGAATCATATCACCCCGCCTATGTCTTGGCTGGAATCTTAGGCTTCATCACCTGCTTTCTATTTATGTCCATCGATACTGGTTTCGTTAAGGTTCCAAAGATCGAGCGCCCCTCATTTTTGAACTATCTTCAGATTCTTTTCAAGGACCGTAAATTTAGTCTGTTCATGGCCTTTCAGTTTCTTTTAGGAATCGCCAACATTTCAGGAGTAGCTGTGTTTCAGGTTTACATTAATGATAAGGGCTTTTTAGGCCTATCCCCTGATAAAGCCGCTCTACTAGCTGGGGTGCTACCACCCCTTGCAATGTTTCTAAGCATTCGTTTCTGGGGCGGGATCTTCGATCGTATCAACATCGTGCAATATCGTGTCATCACCAGCATTGTGATTGGCTTAGGTTTTATATTTTATCCACTGTTTGGTTTTTGGGGTGCCTTCATTGGCTCGATTATCTGGGGTATTGGCCGAGGTGGAGGCCAGCTTGCTTGGAGCATTGGTATCCTCGATTTTGCCCCTGAGGGCCAGTCCTCGACCTATCTTTCGATCCATACCTTCTTAACGGGAGTCCGCGGAGTGATCGCCCCATTTTTAGGTGTTTGGGCCTTGGAAACCCAATTCGCTCCACAGGAGCTTTTCTGGATGATTGCTACCATCATTTTTCTCAGCGCTGCACTCACAGGCTTACTCGTGCAAGTTCCCACTGAATCGCGACAGTAGCCAACTGTTAGATCACGCTGCTGTATCACCGGTGTTCTGCTTCAAATCTTGTCCAAGATCTCGCAGAACACCGAGAATCAGCCTAAACGCAGCGATGATGGAGGTGTTGGCCTGCGAAATTTCAGGTCCTGTTCTGAGGGCCTTTACATAGGACTGAAGAGTTTTAAAATTAGCCTTGAGATGAGTTCGCAAATCTTCCCAATCATCGTCGCGACACTGGGATATATCCGTGATAATTCCGTTGACCCGTGTAAGGATAATATTCTTCGATGAAGCATACTCACTCGAATGAGGGTCCAGAGGCTTCAAGCATTGCAGCAGACTGTTTTGAAAAGACTGATCACTCAACCGATGAATGCATTCGACCTTTAGGGAATAGCTTTTAGGTAGCCGAGTGGTCTTCGATGAAGTCTTTCTTGCAGCTGCTGGCTTACTCGCTGATTCTGGACTTCCAAGTTCGCTCTTCTTAATAACCACCGCCCGAGGCGGAGCATCCTGTTGGAGACGTTTATAAACACCTAGCCCCAAAACTAGAACACAAAGTAGAAAGCCAAATACCAGAAACATGGCTTTTGAGTCGGCCATGTCACCTGCTTTGTCTGCATTACGTGGATTATCTCTGATTCCCGATTTTGCTGATAAGCTCATGGCAACGTTCGGTTCCAGCTTTTCAGGCGGTGGTTGGCTCATTTTCTCTAAATCTTGCAAAAGGTCTCTAAGATTCAAAACGTAGGCGGCTAACTGCTCTTCATCGAGGGTTTTTTTCGAGTCCTGGCTGTGTTTCATTCCTTTGAGTAAGTTTCTATAAAGAGATTGGAAGTGCGTGCCCTGGGCTAGGCGGATAGACTCATCATAAGATCCGTCTTTACGATGAGTTAGGTACTGCTCAACGGCTTGTTGGTAAGGTTTAAAACCAACACCCTGGGGATAACCCGCAAGGATTTTTTTGATCTGACTCCAATTGCCTTCGACACTCCGGCGATCTTTCAATGACCGCACAAAGTCCCCCTTCCACTGGCCCTGAGTTGGATCAACCTCAGAGGTTTTCAGAACTTGACGATGGAAATCCCGCAGCGCGATGATGTCCTTATCATTAGTTTGAGTCGTCATGTCTTGCTTGAGCTGGGCTGTGTGCTGCTCAATGTTCGAGAGGATATTAAATTGCCTCTGGGCGTCAACGGCCAGACTGTAGGGACTTGCCAACAAGAGGCATGCTGTGAGTATCCACCTTAACCGTTTCATATTACTCTGCCATCATCGTCTCTTAGATAGAGCGATGATCGACATTTAAGCTGAAAAGTTAAGCTCTTTTTAATTGATTAATGGGCAGCCAAACCATAGTCAGGTTTCTGACAACGAAAATTACCCAGACCCTGAGCATGTTCGCAGGGCTTGCAGCTTACAGCTCCAAACACCTCTGAATATGTTCCTTCTGGGCAAAGGTAGGTTAGCCGTTCACCCTCGTGAGGAACGTATGCTCCTGGTTGAGCGACAGTGCACTGCTCTGAGCCCGGCTCTTCTGCGTAAGTTCCCGCCGGACATTGCTGACAGGCCCCTAAGCCATCGGCGAAATTGCCCGCTGGACACTCAGCAGCAGCTGCTGACCCAACGAACCAAAGCCATGATTGTAAGATAATGATCGTCGTTTTTTTCATTGTGCTATTCCCCCGCTTATAGTTTTTGCCATGCAAGGGAAATTCCAGATCTAAACAAGCAATTTTCTTATTGCCACAAGGCGAAACTGTGCGTTGCTTGAACAAACTGCCAAAAATCTAGTCGATCAGAAAGTTCTTAAACAGCAGAGACTTCGAGATGATCCCCCAAGTTGTGCTGTAACCTACCCAAGAGTAAAGAACTTTTCCTTTGGCATCCACCAGGTAGTAACTGGGAAAGGCCTCGATCTTCAAGTTTCTGCCGTGGATCCTATCATCACCGAGAAAAACCGGAGCACTTAAGGAAGCTTCGGTAACGAACTGCTTGATAGACTCCTGAGACTCCCAGGACAACGCAAGGGGCTTTACCGTTACCACTCCACCTAAGTCGTTCAAATCTTCGGCGGTCATGCGACAAACACCACACCATGGAGCAAAGGCGTAAACTAAGGTCAGAGGATCTTGACTTTCGATCAAGGGAGAGCTTGCACCATCGAGCCTTGCTAAAGGTTTGAGAAATATGGGGTCTAACTGCCCCGATGGGTGATTTCTAGCCTGAAACCACTCAGCCGCAAAAATAATTGTTAGAAGCCAGAGAATATTGATTCCAAGACGACGCCACCAGATCTTGGACTGCAAACTTTCTTTAGCTCTCGTAAATATACCCATGTAAACCTCATCATTTGCCCTGTACCATAATGAGTAGCACGAAGAACACGAGGATCCTATGCTACGCCACGTTTTTTTAAAACTGCCTTGGCTGTGCCTTTGCTTAAGCTGTACGACAGTAGCCCCGGTATCCGATCAGGATCAGCCAAGCCCTGATTCCCGAGTTCAAGTACCTGTACAAGAAGAGCCCCCAAACGCAGCTGATGAGCCACCCATGCATTCGTCACAGCCTCCACCGAAAATCGACTGTCGTGTCGATCTTGTGCCTAGTAAGACCGATCCGAAAGGCCAGATCACATGTCGCGTCCTATCTCAGGCTACCGATCAAGGCCCATTTTACTGGCGTATTGTAAATCAAGAGCAAGCATCTGCCGAGGTCAAACTATTGAAGGCTGACGCCGAGGGTTCAATTGTTAAGATCCAGTTTTTGGGAGATTCATCAGCACAAAATCTCGGCGGAATGCGCGATCTTCAACTCGCTGTTGGTCACTCCGAAGCCCCCTCCACCGACGGAATCCTTCTATCAGAGCTCTTGGATCTCGACCCACGAAACTCCAGCGAGCTGGAGGACATGCGCATCGCCTTAATCACCAGCTATAAACCCGAGCTGGATCAACCTCATCGAGATTACAAAAACTACAATCGTACGGGGGTTGATATTATGAACTCCTATCTCGCCGAGTTGCAACTCTTGGCTTTCGGCACCTTGCGCTGGTGCCAAAACATCGAGCTATTCAAGCAAGAAGCCACCTTGTTTCAAAACCCAGCGATGGGAGTTCATCCCGATAACTTGGCCTTGATCAATAAAGCTCGTGGAGATGGCGTAGATCTTCAAGAACAGGCTCACTGTGAGGCCAACACCAAGTTTGAAGATAAGATTATTGTCGAGAAGCTAGGCTATTCTGAATATGAGGTTGAACCTGCCGCTATCCTGATTCATGAAGTTGAGCGTCGTGGCCGTAAGCTAAAAAGCGTAGGATTAAGGGTCGAGATCACCAACTTTCAAAGTCATTGGCTTATGTGTCAGGCTACATTTCAAACCAAGATTCAAAATGGTAACGAAACAAGAATTGGCCCAAAAATCACCATCCCCGAAGCCACCCCCATTTTCCTAACGCCACCCCAAGACAAGAAGCGCAGCCATCGCGAACTTTCTAGTATTCTAGAGGAGTTTCGTGAATTAAAGGATGGTGAAGGCTTTCTTGCTTCGGAGAGTAAAGTTCAGCTCACTTGTTTGCCGTGCAAAGAGCGAGATAAAACTCTATGCTTCACTAGCTTCGAACGGCAAGCATCAGCGCTTCAAGCGAACTAAAACCTTTGGTTGACGGGTATTTGCTTGATCATCAACTACTGTTACATCACGTACCTTGAGTTGCTTGAGAGACCGCATTCTAAGTTTTTTACCTTCACGCTTTCCAGATGCCAAATTTTCAAAATTAAGACTTCCAGTTTCGTTTAAAGTATCGATCGTAAAACTCATCCAGCCTATGGTATAAGGCAAGCGATTTTCAACCGCCACTTCCACCAACCCACTCTTGCTGATAGCTTTTAAATCGACAATTAGGTGGTGGGCATTCGATTTTGCCAGGGCCTTATCGCAAATACAGCTCACCAAAAATAGAAACGCGGCGCCCATGAGCATTCGCTTCAAAATAGTCATCACAGCTCCTTTTCCACATCAACAGCAGCTTACAGGGTAATAGCACCCACAGCCTCTATATACCATTCTGGCATCTTTGCAATAGAAAAGATGTATCCGGCTTAAAATTAAAGACTTTTAGACCCGCGATGGGAGGAGAGGTCGAAATGTGAGGGAGCTGGGCCTGCGAAGGGGCAGGCCTGACGGGGCTTCTTTAGCCCGCTCGTTTCCAGTCATCACGGAACTTCACCGTGAGAATATCGTGGGCTGTACCTAAAAACTCTTCTAAATTGCAAGTTCTGTAGCCTGTTGGCAAGGTGTGCATTTCAGCCTCGCGATTTGCTGACCACACTTTGAATAGTTCGTGGATGCAGATTCTCTCGCCGGTATCGGGAAAACCAACTTTGACGTTCTTGAGGTCCTTGAGGTCAATATGAAGATAACCTAGCTCTTCTCGTTTACCAGCATTTCTATGAATATGCAGTGTACCTACCTTCATAGAAAACGAGCTTGTCTTCATCCGAAGGATGGTGATGAACTGGCTCTGCTGGGTGAGATAGTCTTTGTTTTTATAAAGGGGCTCTGATAATTCGCGATTTCTAAAATAGATACTCACGGAAGTCACTCCCAACTTACCTAAAAATTAATTGAAAAGCTTACTTTTCCTATCGGTGAGCAGTCCTTACAATTTGAGAATTTTTCTAATATCAACGAAATTCTCTTAATTATGCAGTCATTTCAATTATTTTCACCTAAAACCCCTGCTGCTTCGAAAGCCATAATTTATTTGATGGATTTAAAGATCCTCATAAGCCACTAATTTTTAAACTGTAAACAGGTTTTCGGCAATTAGACTCAAGTTTGACTTTGGCAATGCCGATCTTGCCTACGAAGGGGACTACGCATGAGACACAAGCTCACACGCTTTATATCTACATTTGCCATTCTATATTTGATTGGTAATGTATTTATTTGTTCTCTACCCCGTTGCGGATTTATTTTTTCCGCTGCAAATACAATCAGCCAGCACATTGCGAGCTTCGCCCACGAGAGCAGCTGCCACCACGTCGAACCTTCTGACGAGCACAAGACTCCTGGCCCAATGATTTCTAATAAGCGCTTTTGTGAGTGTGAACTGCTGAACTTTGTGATGACAGTTCCGAAGGACTCCATTCGCTCTATTGATCAAAAACAAGTGACCAAGCCATTGGTCTACCAGTCTTCCTATGCTCGTACCATCCCAACTGTTCACTTGGAGTTAGATACTCCACCACCACGTTTCGCCTAATTTTTCCGTGCTTTTTAAATGGTGTTCGAAAGCTTTAGTTTTGCCATTTCCGATAACTTAGATGCCTCTGCATGCCAAGCTCGGCTAGGGGTCACATGAGTTTTCCTAAAGCAATCAGGACTTTCGAATACCAAGTAGACTTAATCTTAGCTTTATCCAGTGCTTTAAGATTTGCAGATCAGATTTTTGCTCTGTCTGGCACAAGTGCGTCTGAAACGCGATAAAAGAACATATATCACTCAACTACAACACTAGGGATAGACAATGAAAATAATTACTTTACTTATGACAGCTCTACTATTCACAGCTTGCAACGAAAGTTCTGATGACAACAGCATGGGCGATGGTGCTCAGATGGATCATGACCACAGTGCTCACGACCATGGCGATCACAATATGGAAGGCGGCGAGCTTTCCGATCAAGTTGCTTCATTAAGTTCTGGATACCAGGCAAAGGGTGCTTGGCAATCGGAAACTCTTGTTGCTGGGGATCAGACCCACGAGCTCATGGTTAGCTTTTTTGATAGTGAAGGAGCTATGCTTCACAACGTAACAATCACCGAGGTCACTCCATGGATGCAGGTTCACGGCCATGGCTCAAACGATGATGAGTTGATGTTTCAGCAGCACGACGACATGGGTCAGATGTGGATGATCATGGGTATCAAGTTTTCCATGGCCGGTAGTGCTGGAGACTGGATCATCAAAGTCAAGTTCACTGTCGATGGCACTGAAGATGAAGTTCATCTCCCCGTTATCCAGGATGTGACTCAGTGATTCCACTAGTGCGACTCATCATTGGCCTTGGGATCGGTTTGCTAGCCTACCAGCAGAGTTTGGCATGCTCCAGTTGTGGCAGTGGTGCAGCCGATCCGATCATCTTGTTTCCTAATGAAAACTATAAGTTTTACTTAGGACTCAGCGATCAGCGAGGCTTCAGAGATTATAATGCGGATGGCGAGCTGGTTGATAGCTTTGGTCCCGATGTGAAGCAACGCCTGACACTGTCGGGAGGGTTAAGGCTAAGCGCAGCAATGACCCTTAGCCTAACCAGTGGCTGGCAGCGTAATACCAAGGGGAATCGAGAGGACTCCGGCCAAACAGACCCATTATTCGCATGGCGCTACAACATCATTTCCCAAAGTTTTACCTCGCCCCTAAGGCCCCAGGTCCAGGTCGTTGCGAGCCACAAACTGGCGGTCGGGCGTTCTATTCATGACAGTTCGGCGCTGAACATGATCGACGTCTTCGGCAGTGGTTTTAAAGAAAGCAGTGCTGGGGTGGATCTTTGGTTTGGTAACTTGCCCTTTAAGTTTGGAGGCACTGTGCTCTACACTCATGTTCATGATGCAAGGCATAACGACACCCAACTACAGCCTGGGGCTCGCTGGACTCGGATCTTGACATTGGGTACTGTTGCGTGGAATACCAAGTTCATTGGGGGATTGATCGCCATGGATCAAGGGGGAATCAAGGATGACGGTCAACGAGTGGCTCGCAGCGATCGCTACCAACGAGACCTGTTCGTCACAATCGAAACCCTTAGTCTACCATGGGGCAATCTTCGCTTGAATCTAGTCCGCCAGGGAATGTTTGAGCCGGGAAAAAATAGTATCCAAGCTCAGTCTTTAACCATATCATATATGAGGGGCTTTCTTTGAGATTTATTCTGGCTTTAACGATAAGTCTTATTTCTGGATCAAGCTATGGTGCAGACTGCCAGCCGTTTCAAAAATCCGTGCACGAGAAGGCTGTTGCAGGTGCTAAGTCGATTGTTTTTTTTGCATCATGGTGCAGTTCCTGCCTTGAGTCAATTCGAAAGTCAGACCCGAAGAAAAGCCTCTACGTAGCTATCTATGACGAAAAATCCAGCGCCCAGGAGGCGTTGGATTTCGCTCTAGGTGATAAGATTAGTTCAGCTAGCTGTGTTTGGGACGTTGAGCAAGTACTCGGCAAGCGGTTTGGCGCTAAGAGCCTGCCTTTTGTTTTTAAGAAGTCCCCAGGAGTCAACACCCCCTAGTTTCGGTCCTACATCAAATCCCATCGCAAGTTTTATTGCTATATTTGAAGACATCGCCCTACATCCCCCAACCTGATGAAGATGGTGGCACCATAAATAGTAGTGTGCTCTCAAAAAGACAATATGCTAACATTGCCGTAAAGTGATTCAAAAGTTGAGGTAAAAATGAGAGTTTTTATTACTATTTTTGCCAGCCTCTCTTTCTCGATGGGGCCTACGGAAATAGTGCTGGCTACTGAGACCGACAGCTTAATGGATGCCTATTACAAGCAGAAAGTGGCCCTAAAAAAAGAAGCTGATGCAGTGCTTAAGAGCTTGCAATCCGGAGACTGGAGCATCATTATCGATCATCTTGAAAAAGTCAATCGCAGGTATCCTAAGGGCCTTGAGCGCACTGACAAATCCACTCCTCGTGGGCAAAACTTCGACACAATGGATACTGAGTGGCGAGCGTGGAGCGAATCCTTTAGAAACCCAAAAGGTAAGAAGTCTAAGGGCAAGACCCCAGACTGGATTAAACAAGTCCTAGATAATGATTGCTCAAAGTATCTCGCTCAAAAGACTAAAAATAAATCCAATGTAGCAGAAATCTTCGTAATGGATCGCCTAGGTGGGACCAGCTGTACAATTGAACCCACGTCAGACTTTGATCAGGGGGATGAAGCTAAGTTTCAAATTCCTCGATCGACACGCAAGGTTCATCAGGGAGAATTGAAGAAGGACAAAAGCTCGAATAGTGTGTCTATACAGGTGAGTTATCCAATTGTAGAAAAAGGTCAATTTGTTGGTGCTGTCACAATTGGTTTAACGTTAGACTAAGCTCTCGATGTCATGAAGTCGTGCAAAGGCTTTCCTCAAAACTACTCATTGATCCATACTTGAGCCAAGAGGCTCAAGTTTCTGAGTCTTCAATTGTAGTGGCCTAGGCGAGGCTTGCTCTGATACTATTGAATAGCATCATAGTTAGGCGAAACTTTCGACTTAGCATTCCACTATACGTTTTAATCACCATGGGAATGAACAACTTCAAATCCCCCATAGATTAACCTCTTACCATCAAACGGCATTGGGTTATTCTCCGGTGTCATTGCAGGGTCCTCCACAAATTTCTTCATCCCCTCGTCTCTAATAGCCTTTGAAGGCCAGGTAATCCATGAGAAGACGATCACCTCGTCATCTTTCTTTTGCACCGCTAATGGCATCGAGGTGACTTTGCCGTCAGGGACATCATCACCCCAGCAGTCAACCACTGAGAGAGCACCGCAGTTCATGAGAACCTCGGTACAGGCCTTAGAGTGTTCAATAAACTTATCTCTATTTTCTTTTGGTACAGCTGCCAAGAATCCATCGACGTATTTCATTGGTTTTCCTTTCGATTTACAGAAATCGTTGAAACGTCCTGCGTGTTGAGACCCTTCATATGGAGAAGCCCCTCTAACACTAAGATCTGGAGTCAATACAGTCTCGCACAGAAACGAATCGATAACCAGCTGACCGTACATTTTTGATCAGCGTCTCCAGCGCACCCAAAGTCGAAGAGCTACGATCGTGATTCAGATCTAGAATCGACCGATTCCCCAACCTAGAAGATTCCTGTAAGTCCAGATGTTGATTGAGGCGGTCAATCACTCGTACTGAACCAATGTCTTGCCAGTCATAGCGATCTGAATTCCAAATCACAGCCGTGTAACCTGCATCTCTCAAGGTTTCCCCCACCGTATCATCAATCTCTCCGTAGGGCGGTCGATAAAAGTAGCTTTCCTCACCGCTATATCCGAAAGGTCCTAGAATATCCTGAATGACAGCTCTGGTTTGATCGAGCTGCTCCAAGGCTTGTTCGGGACTTAGAGAAATTAAGCTTGGGTGTGACATGGTATGATTCGCAATCATATGCCCTTCTTGGAAGGCCCGTTGCAATAAGGATTTTTGCTGAGTCGATTGGAGATGGTTTCCTAAGACGAAAAAGGTCGCAGGAATTTTATACGTGCGAAGAATATCGAGAACCTTCGGAGCTAGGTGACTTGGCCCATCGTCAAAGGTAAGCGCATACTGATCGTTTGCCTGACAGTGGAAGTGGGCTCCTTTAAAACGTACAAAAGTTCCACCGTTAACACTGGCGATCGGCTTACTGCGAAATGCTTTGATATCCTCTACGATTTCACAGCTTCCATTCTGACAGTAGGAAAAACTCGGCACATCGGCTTTCAAAGTTTGCCCTTGAAAAGCCATAACCATAGATATCGTCGCACTCCATCGCATCTTTGAGAACTTCATGTCCACTCCTCATCCAAATTATTTGTTGTAGTCTGTGACTTGTACCACGGGAGACGGATAGCTTAAAGTTAGAGATAGATAAAACACTTTACTGCGAAAATGAATCAATCTGACAACGAACTAGAAGAAAACAACTGAGGTTGAAAAACGCTTCTAGTTCCACTGCTCTCATCATAACCCTCCAGATGAGACAAGGAAACTCCAACTAAGCGTACCGGCCGACGCCCCCACTCCGTTTTAAGGATTAGCTCTTGGAGGTGTTCGAGAATCTGCTGGGAATTAGCTATTCCATGAGGCAGGCTTAAGGAGCGGGTGATCTGCTTGAAGTCCCCGTATTTGACTTTAAGGGTTAAGGTTTTGCCACGGACCCGCGCTTTTTCCAAACGTCGGCAAACCTCATCAACCACATGCTTAAGTCGCTCGAAGAGATCGTCTGCATCTGTGATATCTTTTGAAAACGTTGTCTCAGCCCCCAAGCTCTTGCGCTTGCGATCGGTTTCCACCGCTCTCTCATCAATACCCTGGGCTCTTAAAAACAGCCACTCACCAAAGCGTTGCCCAAACCACTCCACCAGTTTGATTTGCCCAACGGTTAACACATCTCGGCATTGATGAATCCCTTTCCTTGCGAGACGCTCTGCTGACTTTGGTCCGATTCCGGGAATCTTTTTCACCGGCATCCCTTGCATGAAAAGAAACACGTTCTCAGGTGGCACAATCGTGATTCCATCAGGCTTGCGCAAATCGGATGCGATCTTGGCAATCATTTTGTTCGGCCCTACACCGGTGGAGGCGGTGAGTTTAGTGACCTCCAAGATCCTTGCCTTCATTTCTAGAGCGATCTTAGTTGCAGTGATCCCCTGATGATGAGTCACATCAACAAAGGCTTCATCAAGGGATAGGGGTTCGACTAAAGAGCTGTAAGAATGAAACACGTCGCGAATCTGCTGCGAAACTTGACGATAGACATCAAAGCGCGAGGGTCTCAGAATTAACTGAGGGCAAAGCCTTAGGGCGCGGCTGGTGGGCATCGCACTGTGAACTCCAAAAGCCCGAGCTTCATAGCTACATGTCGAGATCACCCCGCGGCCCTCACGGCTTCCTCCCACCGCTATGGGCTTTCCCCTTAAGCTAGGGTCATCACGCACCTCGATCGAGGCGTAGAATGCATCCATGTCAATATGGATTATTTTACGCTTCGTCAGAGATGGGTGGATCTCATGATGGGGCCGCACTGACTTGCTCACCTTTTGCCTGATCGGTTGCTCGTTTCTGTGGCCGACGCTTCCACATTAGAACCATCAGCAGCAAGGGGATTCCCCAATGAGGGGCTCGGAGAATCATATCAGGAATCCCCTGTATGTCAGCAAAAATAACACGGGCCCCTGCTGTTAGTGCCCCCCAAATTGCCATATAGCCTAAAGACCATAGGGATGGCCTCATCATCACGAGCATAGCCACGACGATATCGATGAGCCCGATAGCAATCAGGGCATTGCGAGCGAAACCTTCTGTGGCTGGAAGCCATGGAAATTTCGTATTGGCGACGATAATAAAATCGATAAACTTAGGATGCATCATAAGCGCCTCAACACCGTGGACCACAAAAGTGCCCGAAATCGCAAGCCGCAGGAAGAACAGGACATCCCGACGTTTCAGGCTTTGCCCCGTGGAATCGAAGCTTAAAGACAAGCCCAGCAATAGGGGCCACATATAGCGAACCATGTGGGCACCTAGAGTGAGATTGCTTGCAAACTGCCCACCTAAAACTGTCTTAAAAAAAGCCTCAGTTATAAACACAAACCCCATTACGAGAAGAGGCCAAGCGCGCACCTCTTTCAGAGTTGCCATGGCCACTCCTAAAAGAACGATGGCTATGGCGTAGTTTAAGGCATAGGAAAAAACCTCTTCGAGTCCTGTATACAGAAACAGATAGGTCCCGACTGCGGTACCATCGAGAATCGCAATTGCTCCCAAGCCTAAGCACTGAAGCAGCACGATTAATCGAACGATGAGTTTTTGAGCTAGCATGACACCCCCGGCCCATTTTTCACTAGATAGAGTTTTTAGCATTCCTAGGAAGAATACTCGTCCCCTACAAATTGGCAAGTCATCAAAAAATAGTCCCTCATAAGTACGTACTTCCACACGGTAGTTTCTCAAGGTCTTTAAGGGGAAGGTCTGCCTTGAAGGGACAAGCTATGGCGCACTTAAGTATTCTAAAGTCAGCCACTCCTCTATTGCATTCCGATTTCGAATTTCTCAATAATGCGAAAAATTTTTCAATTGCAATCTTCACGTTTCATCATGAAGGGGTTCAAGATGTTGAGTAAGCCTTTGCGACGATGGATACTTTTTTGCCAATTATTTGGGTTGGTAGGCACCGTATGGGGCCAGTCACAAGCATTTCGGATAGCGATCGAACCCAGCCGAGTGGCTGCGCTAGGTCTCGACCAAAGCCAGCGCCTGCGGGTGATTAGCCTCCGTGACAATGGTACGAGCTATTTTTTTAGAGGCAAGGTGGAATGGCAGTCCCTAACCCCAAGTCTCGCTAGCGTCTCTAAAGATGGCTGGGTGAAAGGACTTGGCGAAGGAGATGCCAGAATCAAAGCAATAGCACCTGACCTTGGTATGGAAGCGGAATTTAGCCTGTCGGTGGTAGCTAAGCCTTTCGAAATTTACCTCCAGGCTCCAAGAAATTGGCAAAAGGCGCACATCTGGTATTGGTACTTACAAGGCGGCGCGGATATCACAGGCCGTGATCCCACGGGAGAGCCGTGGCCAGCTGCGTTCAGTCAAAGCTTGGGGGCCTGGCCTGGCCCTGCTATGGAAGCTGTTGAAGGGATGCCGGGTTGGTTTAAGGCAAAGCTGCCGCGCTTTGATAATCATCAGGAGTTTCCTGATACCCCGCTGAAACCCCAGCCAGTTAGGATGGTGTTCAGCAACCCTGATCGTGGTGAACAGACTCGTGATATGATCCATGGTAACGGCTGTTTTCTGGCCTACAATCGCTATCTAGGGGATCCATCAAATAAGGTCATTGATGGTCGTTGGGATTCGCCCAACAACTGCCCTGCATTCTTCAAGCCCCTAAGAGCTGTGGTGGAAGCACCCGGAGGGCCGATTTATGCGAGTCAGGCAACGGTAAGGATTCGTAGTCAGGGAGCTGAGAATACGCAACTCTTCTACAATCTTGAAGGCCGCTTGGCCCAAGCAACAGACCCCATGGCCTCATCGTCTCAGTCCATATCTATAGGTCCGGCAATCACTAAGCAAGGCGAAGTTGACCTCTGCCTAGCCGCCCTCACTGCTGAAAATTATGGGCACAATCGCTGCTTTCATTTTTGGGCTGGAGATCCTAGTAAGTTTAAGAAGCTGGGAGCAGTATACTCCACCAATGAAACAACATTTTCCATCTGGTCTCCTGACAGAAGCTCCGTAGAACTCTGGCTCGATGGGCGCACGATTCCAATGGGCTACATCGGTGATGCTGTTAATAAGCCAGGTATCTGGGCCGTGACTGTAGCCGGAGACTACAAGCTCAAGCCTTATAACTTTGTGATCGATGGTGTTACAGTCCGAGACCCCTACGGAACCATGGTGCAGCCAGGCACAGACTTTAATATTGTGATGAATACTAGCGGTATCGAACCAGAGGGCGGCTGGCATGGAAGCCCTCATCTCAACAAGCGGGAAGACGCGATCATCTATGAAATGAATATTCGTGATTTTACCTGGGACCCAAGTTCTGGAGTGAATCCAGACCATAGAGGGCGCTTTCTTGGAGCCGTTGAATCAGGAACTCACTTATTCAAAGGTGGGTTTCAGGAAAATCCAAGAATTTCTACCGGTATCGATCATTTGAAAGAACTTGGCATCACCCACGTTCAGCTTCTGCCAGTATTCGACTACGCTACATGCTCGGCGAAAGATCCTCAAAACTCTGATAGTTGCTATAACTGGGGCTATGACCCAGAAAACTTCAATATTCCTGAAGAACGCTATAGCCTCCGCCCCGACGACTATGAATTCCGTGTGCAAGAGTTCCAGACTATGGTCAACGAATTTCATAAAGCCGGTATCTCAGTTGTCATGGATGTTGTTTACAACCATACCTGGGTAAGGCCTTGGCGTGAAACCGACGAAGGAGAAAAAGTACTTGGCGACATCACTGGCCAATACTTTCTTCAAGATGAGGAAGGCTTTGGCTATCAGCTCACTGGCACAGGTAACACTGTCGACCCCAGCCGCAACCCCATGGTAGACCAGTTTATTTTGGACTCCCTTATTTATTGGATTGAAACCTATCACGTGGATGGCTTTCGATTTGATCTAGCCGGTGTCTTCGACCACCAGATCATCAGTCGCTGGGCTACCGCGTTACAAGAGCGATTTCCAGACAAGAAACTTCTGCTTTATGGCGAACCATGGACTGCCCTCGATGATCCGAATCCAGATCACTTCCGACTCTATCACATGCCTCAAATGTTTGACCGTCAGGGACGATTCTCCCATTTCGGGGGCTTTAATTTTCCTTTCCGGGAAGCCATCAAGGGATTTAACGACTGGGGAGGCGGCGGCGGCTTCGCATTCAATCAAATTACGAGCAGCCGAACGATCATGAACGGCCTCAGAGGGAGCATTGGTCGCAGCAACTATCTCGCCAGCGAATTCGCAATCGACCCTGCACAAACCATCAACTATGTTTCGTCCCATGATAACCTGACTCTCTATGACAAGATTAGTGCATGGGCTGTAAGCCAGGGTCGCTTTATCTCGACGGGCTATAAGGCTAGAATTTCTGCCTTCGCAAATAGTATCGTCCTGATGTCCCAGGGAGTACCGTTCATTCACAGCGGAGCGGAACTGCTTAGAAGCAAGAACGGTGTCGCCAATAGCTACCAGGCTGGAGACTTGATTAACCGTATTGATTGGAGACGGAAGGCTGAACATTGGCCCGTGTTTGACATGTATCGCCATGTCATCCACAATCGCAAGCGATTTGAAGGCCTACGCCTAGGAACTGAAGATGAGATAAACCAAGCTGTTAGGGTCTATGACCGCGGCTATGGCTTGATTGAGGTCTCGATCCGGGGGGATGGCACCTCTAGACATGAGCTGTTGATCTTACTCAACTCCGGGCCTGACAGGGATTACATCCTGCCGCCTGGCCTTTGGACAGCGGCGATTGAGCAAGGCATCTCCACCCGTGACCGCCCCGTGCAAGGAGTTATCAAAGCCGCTGGAACTGCCGTGACGCTCCTCTACCGCCCCTAACTACGTGCTATTTAGCACTAGAAAGAGAGGCTCAAATGCCTCTTTTTCTTATGATCTAAAGAAAAATATCTTCATCAAGTCCTACGAGCCTGTTATGATCGTGGTCTATCGAGCAATTCCTGCTTAAATGACACATTAAACCAGGGAGAACCATGGAAGCTCTACGGCTTACTCTCGTATGGTTGGCGCTGATTATTTGCGGGACCGCACCAGCTCAGATCATCGATCTTAGCGAACAAGAATACAAAGACAAAGTTAGGCAGTTCGAAGCACTGTTTGCATCAGCACCTGTCCAACACTTTGAAGCCCAGCCTTATCAAGATCAAGCGGTTCAGCTTGAATACAAGGCTTTCCGCCACCCCGAAGCACGGGGCTCTGTGTTCATTGTTCACGGTTATACAGGGAACTACTATAAGTACCAGGAGCTGATCTACGACCTCTACCAAAGCTCTTATTCAGTATTCATGTTTAACCAGAGAGGCCATGGCAGTTCCTATTTGCTAAAAGACCAATCCGTCTATGTAGAAGACTTTAACCACTACGTCGAAGACTTAAAGACATTTGTTGAAACGATCAGGCCACAGGCTAAGCAACCACTTTTTATTTTGGGGCATTCGGTCGGTGGCGCTGTCACCACTAGTTTTTTACAACGGTACCCCAATCTTGTGGACGGAAGTATTCTCAGCGCTCCCATGATCCGAATTAAAACCACACCGTTTCCAGAATGGCTAGCTCAGATCATGGCAAAAGTTGCTGAACTCGCTGGATTGAACACATTCCTAGCCCCTGGCCAAGAGCTTCCCAAAGACGATTGGAACTACGAAACAGCGAACACTTCATCCCGACTGCGCTTCGACTACCATCGTAGCACCTTCTTTAGGCCCGACCTGAGCAAAATGCAGCGAGGCGGTGTGACCGTAGGCTATATCAATGCAGCGTTTCAGGGGATTCGTGAGATCAACGATGATGAGCAAATCAGAAAGATGACCAAGCCCATTCTTTTGTTGCAAGCGGAGCTTGATAGCTGGGTGCAGAACGTTCCTCAAGAAGAGCTGTGCGAACGGGCTCCCCAATGCGAGCTGGTATCAATTCCAAGCTCTAAGCATGAGATATTTCTGGAAGCTGAGTCGATTCGTAACCTCTATCTTAATCGTATTTTGAGTTTCCTTCATGAGCAAACTCTGATCTAGCTGATTGAAAAGCATAAGAGAGTGATTACCCCAAATGAGTTTCTATCGACGAGACGTCAAATGAGATCATAAACACACTTCGCCAGGAGCGCGATCAAAACCACCTGAAAAACAGGCCGAACGACTTTCTCAGCGTTATTCAAAACCATCCCGCTGCCCAGGTAGTTGCCGATCATAGCAGCAATTAGGGCCACACCCACCACAGGCCAGTAGATGCGCCCCTCATATAGAAAGACAAAAAAGGCAGAAAGATTTGAGATATAGTTGATAATTCGTCCATTGGCACTAGCCTGGCGATAGTCCATATTTACAAAGAGGACAAAAGCTATTAACAAAAAAGTTCCCGTGCCAGGACCAAATAGCCCATCATAGCCACCTATGACAAAACCAATCACAGCGGCCTTGATAGCCAGGGTTCGATCGAAACCCTTAACGCCTTCGGAAGCCTTGGCTCGGATATCAATTTTTCGCTGGATTAGAAGAATCGCTGGAATGACCACAAGAAGGATTCCCGTCATCATGGAACGAGAGAGATACTTCGAAAGGCTTGCCCCGATGTAGGAACCCAGCATCGATAGCACAATGGCACCGGCCATCAGCTTCCAGAGGATTGCCTTGTTTTTTGCAAATCGAAAAACAGCGATGCTAGTCCCGGTTGTACTAACCGTTTTATTAGTCCCCAGCACGAGATCTGGGGGAACACCAAGAGCCAGGTAAGTAGGAATCGTAATCATCCCACCGCCCCCCGCAATGGAATCCACGAAGCCAGCAAAACCGATGAGAGCGAACATAACGCCAAGTTCAAGAAACGAAAGCTCCAATCTGTGGCTCCTTTGTACATTGGTCAAGATCGGCATTCTTTAGCAGCTTTTTTGTGGATTTGCGATAGCTAGTGTGCCTATGTCGCGATTCCCTATCAATCTCTGAGAGCCCTACAAGCCTTTAATAGCAAGGTTTCCAAGCCTTGACCCCGGCAGGGCGTGATCACTAGCTCAAAACGTTGTATAATGATTGCTATCAAGCCAATCCTACCTAGACGACCTAATGGACACTTCAACTATGGCTTGTCTTAGATTTCAGATGTTTGTAGGTTGGTAAGATCGCCAGCAAAAATGGCGAGTTTAGTCGTAATGCCACAACTAAAGAGCGTGACATGAAGCATAGTTTACAGATTATCAGCCCATTCCTATTATTGACCCACTTTTCCTGCACTTCCCAGCTCGATAGTCAGCCGATGGAGCCCTTTTTAGAGAAGCCTCAAGAGTTGCACGGTGACGAGCCCGAAGTTGTCCCCGATGAGATCGATGAAGTGATTGAATCCACCGTTGAGAAACCAAGGACAGAGCCTCCTCCCCCCATTGGCACCGAAAAAGATGAAATTAATGAGTCATTGGAGCAAGGCATTCCGCTAGAGATCAACGCCGAAGTTCAGCGTTGGATCGAAGTCTTTACGGGCAGCCACCGGGATATGTTTCAGCGCTATCTTAATCGCGGGGAACGTTTTAAACCTATGATCATAACTACACTGCGCGACCAGGGAGTTCCCACCGAACTCTACTACCTAGCAATGATCGAAAGTGGATTCAGCACTCACGCTTACTCCCATGCCAAGGCTTTAGGCCTTTGGCAGTTTATTGCTGGAACTGGCAAACGCTACGGTCTCCGCATTGATCGCTACGTGGACGAACGCCGCGATCCAATTCGTGCCACCATTTCAGCATCCATGTATCTGAATGATCTAAATAATGTCTTCGACTCTTGGTACCTGGCAATGGCAGCTTACAATGCAGGGGAGCTAAGAATTTTGCGGGCTATTATGAAAGCGAAGACGAGGGACTTTTGGCAGCTTGCCCGAGGCAACTACCTCCCTGATGAAACCATGAACTATATCCCTAAATTCCTAGCGGCGCTAACTATTGGTAGCAACCCCGAAAAATATGGGTTTACTATCGAACCAGCCACAGATATTCCACCACTCGTCAGCGTCAAGGTCCCGTCTCCAGTCAAGCTTGACCAAATAGCTAAACTAAGCGGCGTGTCGCTAAAAGAGCTTAAAGAAAACAACCCTCATATCCGACGCAACATGACCCCCCCAGGCCTTAAAGAATACCGCCTTTGGGTTCCTGAATACGAGCGCGCGCAAGTGCTAGCCGTCCAAGATGGGCTCAAGACTCACCGACTCAAAATATCATCTTCTCAACGCAAGGTGGCAAGACGCTATCATCGCGTGAGACGGGGCGAAACCTTGGCATCCATCTCTCGACGCTACGGTCTTACAATCAGACAATTGAAGGCACGAAACGGTCTCCGCTCAAACCGTATCTATGCAGGGAGCCGACTTATCATTCGTGACAGCAAAAGTACTGAACGATATCGAGTCCGTCGCGGTGATAACTTAAATCTTATTGCACGAAAGTTTAATACCAGTGTCCGAAATATCAAACGTCTGAATAATCTAAAGTCGACCCGCATCTATGCTGGTCAGATACTTAAAGTTAGACCTAGGGGCTGACATGAAAGTAAAGTTGACCGAAATCCCAATCTTTAAGTATGTTGATCAAGACCTCGCTCATCATTTGAACGAATGCTCACAGCTCATCGTGAAGGATCAGGGTCAACCTATCTTACTTCGGGATGAGCCAACTCCTGGCTTATTCATCCTAGTGGCCGGTAAAGTTGATATATTTGTCGGCAATGATAAAGAGCCCACATTCCAGTTTCCCGAAGGTGAAGTCTTTGGTGAAATGTCGTTGATCGATCAAGCCAAGGCTTCGGCAACCATTCGAGCTGCAGTGGATCAAACAAAGCTTATTTTTGTGCACAAGGAAAAATTCGAAGCTCGGCTTAAACAAGACTCCGCTCTTGCGAGCGGCTTCTACAAAGGAGCTGCGGCAGTCCTCACCAAGAGAATGCGCCTCGCCAATGGCAAACTAGCCACCGAGATGGCCCAGCTTGATTCCTTTCAAGAGGACGGCTCATCATTGATCCAAATTCTAAATCAGCTTTCCGAGCATTGCCACAAGGCATTAGCCAGTCATCGGCAGAATAGCCAAGCCAGCGCGCGGCTAGTGAAAATGCTGGCTGAAGGATCTGACGAAAGTCGGGAACTCGCAGCAGGACAGACAGCTCATGGAGCCTCGCTAACAAAGATGAGTGAACTTCTCGATCAGTTGGTACAGGTTAGCCGACAAGCTCATACCCCAAAGGCTAGCTAGGCATTGCGGTGTCTTCACTATTCACCATCCAGCCAGAAAACCCCTCTAAAAATGCCTTAAAAGCGGGAATTTCCTGATCGGGGAACCGATAGCGCTCCGAGTTTTCTAGAACCTTGTAAAAGCATGCTAGCCAAACTTGGCGATGTGATTCAGTAATCTTAAAAGGCAAATGACGCATACGCATCCGAGGGGGGCCGTACGTTTGGTGATAGAGAGGTGGCCCACCAAGTAAGCCAATAAAGAATAAGGCGGACTTAGCCGCAGCTTGCTCTAGCTCTTGCGGAAACATTGGTGCGATCTCAGATGAGCCTAGCAACTTGTAAAAGTCTTTTAGCATCAGCTGGATACTCTGCTCCCCCATTTGGTCGTACACTCGGGGCGGTGAAGGGGAGGCTCCGGGACCTCCTGGTGGGATATGAAGCGGGTCATTTTTGGAGCGGAAAAAATCTTTCTTCTGTTTCATAAAATCATTCCCGCGATACATGCTGTCATAAAGGCAGCAAGGGTACCGCCGATCATTGCCTTCAGTCCATGGCGTGCGAAGTCTTTCTTGCGTCCTGGCTCGATCGCCCCGATACCACCCACCTGAATGGCAATCGACGAAAAGTTTGCGAATCCACAAAGAGCATAGGTTGTGATGGTGATGGCTCTTTCCGAAAGCTGGCCAACTTTATCGCCGTTGATATATTCTCCGAGCTGAATGAATGATAAAAATTCGTTTACGACAACCTTTGTACCGAGCATCTGACCGACGATAAAGCTCTCTTCCCAGCTAATCCCCATAAAGAATGCTAGAGGTTGAAAAATAAATCCCAGCAGGATTTCAAGACTGATGGTCCAGCCAAATAAGTTTCCAATCTCTCCGAGACCAACATTGATAAGCTTGACTAGGGAAATGAAGGCGATCAGCATGGCACCGACATTTAAAGCAAGTTTTAAGCCTTCAGCAGCTCCCTTGCAAGCAGCTTCGAAAACGTTCACTTCGTCTTTTTCAAGGGTAATACGAACTGTTCCTAACGTGGGTGAGATTTCCGTTTCTGGAAACATAATCTTAGCAAGAACAATAGCTGCTGGAGCTGACATGATCGAAGCAGCAAGCAAATGACCAGCGGACACCCCAAAGCCTACGTAGGCTGCAAGGACTCCACCGGCAACCGTCGCCATGCCACCAGTCATCATCACCATAATCTCGGACTGGGTCATAGATTTGAGATACGGCTTGATGAATAACGGAGCTTCTGTTTGACCAATAAAAACGTTGGCAGCTGTGACAAGAGATTCGGCACCGGAAATATTCATGACTTTTTTCATAACCCAAGCCAAGCCTTCCACCACCTTCTGCATCACGCCGAGATAGAACAGAATATAAGATAGAGTCGATGCGAATATGATTGTTGGCAAAACTTTGAAGGCAAAAAAGTGATCTTTGTAGGACGCTCCAAAAAGAAATTCCGCTCCCGCGTCGGACATTTCGATAATTGCTGTGACCAGGTCTTTCGACCAAATGAAAAACGACTTTCCAAAACCTGTTTTCATGATAACGAAGGCTAGGACGAACTGAAGAGCAATACCACCGCCGATGACTCGAAAATCCATCTTCTTGCGATTGCTTGATAGCGACCATGCGATCCCCATCATCACAAAGAGGCCTAAAAAGCTCATGAATCGTTCCATTGACTAGCTCCGAAGCAGTATGAAGGACTCGTTAAGATACCCTGGTCCCCGGTGAAGTCAAGGCCTAGATTTTTTTGGCAGGCTCAGGTCAAAGCGATGAGTAAAAAATCAATGATCATAGTATCTTTGATTCTTCCAACCCAGTTTTATCGTGTCAATATGAATAAGATCGATTTCCTCATCCCGTTGCTGTCCTGCATGGCGAAGGATCAGTTTTGCCTGTGGAGCAAATGAGACCGATGAGACGTTCCCATCCCAGTCCTTAAACTTCATTGAGGGTGCTCGCCAAAGGCTCCAAAAGCTGCGGGGAGCTTTAACCTTAAGGAATTGGACATCCCCACGTTGCAGTGCAGCCTTGCCCTGCTGCTCGATTTTGAAGCCCAAGATATCGCCCCAATAGCGCCGACCGCCGTGGAGAACAAGCTCATCCCAGGTGGGAAGTTGACCCAAAAGAGAGATCAGGCCTGAAAAGTCCCAAGATCCCTTGGAGCGCTTTTGCCAAAACTTCTTTTTTGGAGCATCGCAGCGGGCTACAATCTGCTGCTCTAGGTCTTCGAGTCGCACGATGGATTTTAGAGAGCTTAGCTTGCGCCCTAGCTGGACATTTGGATTGCTCAAAACCAAGAGAGAATGAATACGGCTTTTTGGAATCACCAAGCCCCTTTGTTTGAGCCAAGTTTGCAAGGCTGCTTCCCGTTCTTCCATAAGGGGCAAGGGGTTCTTCAAGGATTTATCGTGATCGCGACGGGTCTGGAGCCATGTCTGGCCTTGGGCATTCAGATTTCCTCCCCAGTGTTTTACCTCTAGAGCCAGTACTCCGTAGGCGCTAACGACGAGCAAATCAATCTCTAGCTTGCCCTTGCCTTTGGCCTTAGGAACTCTCACTGACTCCAAAACCGTCGACTGACAGGAAAGCTTGCGGAGTGCCTTTCGGGCTGAAGCCAGGGCCATGGCTTCTCCAGTTTCTCCGGCAATACGATCGACTTCTGGCGCAAACGTTTCTCTTGCTAGCTTTAATAGGTTCCATTGACTCAATATCATTTTATCTCCGCGTTCGGACAAGGTCTCGGGGGGAAACTTGCAAGGGCTAAACCTGAGGAAGGGGCTGAATTATTGGCACTTTTTAGAAGAAAAGTGCCTAAACTTTAATCAGCTGTTTATCGGCTTCTTTTTGGAGCAGGCATCCGAGCTATGGGTCGGTTTGCTGGTTTTCGCAACAAAGACATAGAGACAAGAGCCTTACCTTTGCCAAATCCTAGCCCCAAGATGGCCGTTGCCCCTTGGTGGCGACGCCGAAGCCGACGGCAGGCTTGCATAGTGCCATATTTTCGATGACGGACACGAATCAGGTGCCTGCCTAAGGCGGGTGATTCATCGAGACGGATCGTTTTTTTTGCATGTCTAAAAGTCATAACGGCTCCTTCAAACGATAGGAAACATCTTTACATTATCGCTTGAATTTCCGGGTCATGCTAACCAAATTTGGTTGCGTGACCCGGAACTACAGTTCTCTACTTGGGGAGTCTCTGTCCTAATAAGCCATCGTAACTTGGCGAAGCTAAGCTGAGGAATCGAAACTAGCTGAATTATCATAGTTAGTTAAACCAGGGAATTACTGGACATGCCTAGCGAAGTGGGGCGATAATTTGAAATGTTCGGCCAGGGAAACTATGAGGACTTTTTCGAGTCATCTTCCCCAAATAGTGCGTCCAAAAGGATGGATTTGGTTCGTTCCTCCCCGTCAAGATTTTCACTGTCTTGCTCGGAAGGGGCCTCGTGGCCTTCTCTGTTAGCGTCATTTTCTTCCTGTAAGCTTTGGCTCTCAGCGGTTCTAGACGATGGCTCGTCGGCCTGCTCTGGATGAGACCCATCGTCGCCTTCGACAACGTCTTCTGCGGCCAACGCCAAGTTGTTTTTCACATTGCGAGTTTCTTCAAGATCTTCGAGATAGATAGCTATGGCTTCTTTGCGCTGTTTAATCTGGGATTCGTACGTTTCGATCTCAGTATCCAAGGTTTGAATCTTGCTCTCTAACTTTGACTCTTTTTCATCAGCATCTGCGATAATTTGTGACACATTGATGTTGGTTGATTCAAGAGTTTCCTTGATCACTGCTGCTAAAATACGCATGTCCCCCTTGGGTAGCTTTCTCATCAAAGCGATGGCTTCATTGATACCGTACTTTGGGGCCTGCGCAGCGACTTGGGTTCGGGCAAGTGACTTCTTTCTTTGCGGAGGTGGCACTACTGGAGAGCCTGCTACTGACTCTCCATCTGGCCGAGGCACCGGGGGTGGCATCGCCGATCCCGCCGCTGATGGCTCACTCCGATGGCGTTCCGCTTGAATCCTCTGCGACATCGTCGGAGGCTTCTTGGTTTTATTTTGCTCAGACAAGCTCCACTCCTCGTCATTCACCGGAATTTTCTAATTATCTATCGGCAGCCATCGCCAGGGATTGCGGACCAAATTGCTAGCTAGCCAATAATACTGTACTTAATTTTATAAGAAGGTCTCCTAACGACATCAGCCATTTAGGCTAACTTGTAAATTCGACATCCATGGGATATAGCAATCCATTGGAGTTTTTAGGACATTTGGAGCTGTAGACCCCGTGCAAACACTGGAAGAAAAAAAAACTGAGCTGACTGCTAAATTAAAGCAAATTCCCAACAAAGACGAACGATTAAAGTTCATCATTGAGCAGGGAAAGGCCATGCCTCCTATGGCTGATAAATTTAAGATTGACCAATTCCTAGTGAAAGGTTGCATATCTAAAGCTTGGCTTTTTCCGCAGCTTAAAGACGGTCGCATCCTGTTTCATGCAGACTCAGAAGCGATGATCGTAAAAGGCATCATCGCCATACTCTTGCAAGTCTACAGCGAAGCCACACCCGAAGAAGTGCTCCAGGAAGATGGCAGCTTTCTCGCAGACGTGGGTGTCACCGAACATCTGTCCATGAATCGGCGCAACGGCCTTGCCAACGTACTCAAGATGATTCAGGCCTACGCCACAGCGTTCAAGGCGCAAAGTTAAGGAGAAGCAGATGAACCAGATACCTTGGACCTTAGATTCGTGGCGGTCCAAACCTATCAAGCAACAACCCAATTATGATTCCCAGGATGAGCTGAATGAGGTCCTTGGCCAGATCAAGTCACTACCACCCCTTGTGTTTGTGGGTGAGATAGAAGCCTTAAAGAATAATATGGCCCAAGCAGGGCGCGGGGAGTGCTTTATCCTGCAAGGGGGAGACTGTGCCGAGCGTTTTCAAGACTGCAACGAGCTGTCAATCACTGCCAAACTGAAAATACTCCTCCAAATGTCCGTTGTACTTTGCTATGGAGCTAAAAAACCCATCGTTCGGATTGGGCGAATTGCAGGTCAGTATGCAAAACCCCGTTCGAACCCCACTGAGGTTGTGGACGGCAAGGAAGTTCCTGTCTACCGCGGCGATATTATCAACTCGTTTGAAGCCCACGGAGATGCCCGTAAGCCTGATCCTAGCCGCATCTTGCAGGCATTCTATCGCTCAACAGCCACCCTCAACTACATCCGTGCTCTTACCAAGGGTGGATTCGCTGATCTCCATCATCCCCAAAATTGGGACCTGGACTTCGTCAACAAAGCCCCGAAGCGCCAGGAATATGAGCAGATTGTATCCAGTATCCAGGACGCGATCACTTTCATGGAGTCGCTTGGAGCGAAGGAAGATAAGCTTCACTCCGTTGAGTTTTATACCTCTCACGAAGGCCTACTGCTCCCCATGGAAGAGGCCTTGACCCAATACGTTGAAGAATACAATGGATGGTACAACCTAGGCGCTCACATGCTATGGATTGGCGATCGTACCCGCCAGCTTGATGGAGCCCACATTGAGTATTTCCGTGGCATTCGCAACCCCGTGGGCCTTAAAGTTGGCCCTAGTGCTGATCCTCGTGAGATTATCCAGATCGTACAGGCCTTGAATCCAAGTAACGAAGAGGGCAAGGTCACCCTGATCACTCGCTATGGTGAAGGCAAGGTTCAGGAGCACCTGCCGAAGATGATCGATGCCATCACCGAGTCTAAGCTTAATGTCTTGTGGAGTGCAGACCCGATGCACGGTAATGCAAGCAAGACAGACGATGGGGTAAAGACACGAAACTTCGATAGCATCCTCTCTGAGGTGAACGATTCTTTTGAAGTTCATAGTGGTAAGCCTAGCAACCTGGCTGGGATTCACTTCGAGCTGACAGGAGAAGACGTCACAGAATGCATTGGTGGCACGGCTGGGATCGGAGTCAAAGACTTAGATCAGAAGTATGAAACATACTGCGATCCGCGACTTAACTATAGCCAATCGTTGGAGATGGCGTTTTTGATTTCCAAGATGCTTGGCAAAGGAAAAACCCCCTAATAAGCAGCAAGTTCACCTTGAGGCAGGCGAGCCGCCTCAGGGAACGAACTATCTTAGAACGACTGCATCAAAACTGGTAAGACCCCAAGCGGAGTCACCGGAGTCACGTTTTTCGACACATCGATAAAGTCCTCTTGAATCTTTAGTCTCTCTCGCAAGGCTTCATTGTACTGAAACTGCACCTGATCCTTCACTTGCCACTCAAACTGCTCAAGAATGATCCAAGCAAAAAGGCTTAGAAGGCCTAAAGTCTGGCCAGACTTATACACCCCAGGCTCATCAATTCCATAGCCAACGGCGGTGACAGCAAAAAAGCCCGCACTTGTATAGAAAGCATAATCCCCAGCCCTGTCATAGGACTCAATCTCATCGAGATCCTGCCTCAAAGTAGGGACCAAGTCTTCAATCGTAGGGCGTAGGGACTTCAAACTGTAGCCATCAACTTCTTTCGCTGATCCAAGCAGATAGAAATAAGTGCCATCGACTCCTGCCCAATCTGCAATCTCATACTTTTGGAAGATTTTTTGCCTTTGCTCTTCACTCGCGTCTGAGTTTGGCTTCGGCACCACGCCCATGGTCCAAGGTTTTGAAGTACTTGCGCAAGAGGATATGAGTAAAACAAAAGCAAGGAGGAATGGGTGCCCCATGAGAATACTCCAGAAGGATATGAACCTGGTATCTGAAACATTATTTCAGAAGCTGTGAATCTTTCATATCTGGCTAAGCTACGCCTACCAGTCTATCATGCTCGAAAGGCTCCATCCTAATTTATTCGCCTCGCCTTTGAATGCGGCTGACCGTTCACGATCATGGGCTTCTTAGAAGATCTCAGCAGTGAAAATCCAAGCGATTTAGGGCTTCTCCCCCTGAGATGTTCGTTAGTGTATCTCCGTGTTACAGGAGATGGTGCGACAAGATTATAAGATCGATGTTCTCTTAGGCTTATACAACCGTGAACCCACGGATCAACTCAGCCTGTAAAAACAAATAAAATAGTGCTGCAAGACAATTAAAGAGCTAAGCGATTAATAAATTTCAGCTTATTGGCCTGGGATTCGCTCATTAACCTCGGTTACAGGATTGCATCAGTTGAATGTTGACGACACAACATGAAGGAGTGGGTATGAAACTCAATCATCTCATAGTTCCCGGAGCAGCGGCCTTACTTTTTATAGGCTGCAATCAGACGCCACCGCAGCCGAACTATAACACTACAAGAAGAGTTAGCGACCAGATATCGAATCCTGTGAACAACCCAAATGGTCAAGTGAGCCCAGGGTCTCCACAGCAGGGAGGTATCATAGCGGAAATAGTCAATTATCAAGAACCCACACCATATTCCTACCCAGCTGGCTACAACGATCCCACTCTTGCACCCAACAAACACCTTTTAGTATGGACAACCAATCCAGCCCAAGAGGCAACGATTTCCTGGAGCCTTCCCGATTTAATTGCAAATACGCAACATAATGTCTACTTAAGTGAGCAGCAACGGAACGGCAGTCAATTGAACCTCTATGAGATGAAGGTCCCGGCACAGGAATCGGGAATGGACCAAGCTTGTAACAGTCAACTTCCCATATTCCAAAGCCGCGTGACTGGCTTGAAGCCCAATACAACCTATTTCTATGTGATCGAAAGCAATGGCCAGCAATCTCAAGAAATGCATTTCGTCACAGCACCGGCGAACTCCACAACTTCCTTCAAGTTGTTTTCGGGGGGTGACTCTCGATCCGATCCAGGCCAACGAGTGGTCATGAATCGGCAGATCAGCTCGCTACTTAGCCAAGACTCAAGCTATCTGGCATTGATTCATGGCGGCGACTTCATTGAATCTGGCTCTAACTGCGAGCAATGGTCCACGTGGCTAGACAACCACCAGTCGACGATGACAAGCAAAGGTAGAGTGCTACCGGTGGTCGCAACCTTTGGCAACCACGAATCTGGTGGAGAAGCTCAGTTCACCGCTCTCTTTGGCGACCCGCTGGGAGGGGAAAAATTCTACTTCAATACCAAGATAGGATCACTTGATCTCATTATCCTTAATTCGGAAATTTCAGTCGAAGGAACCCAACGCCAGTGGTTAACGACAACCATGAACTCTTTGGCTAAGCAAGCGACTTTCATTATCGCCGGCTACCATCGCCCTGCCTGGCCGGCCGAGAAGTCACCTGGAAGCACGACATCTTGGATTCCTATCTTTGAACAAAACCAAGTGGATTTAGTATTTGAATCAGATGGCCACGTTCTGAAACAAACCTGCCCTATTTTCAACAATGCGTGCAACCCCGAAAGAGGGATTGTCTACGTGGGAGAAGGCGGTTTGGGCGTTGCTCAACGAGGAGCATCACAGAGTGGCCAATGGTACTTTGAGGGAGGCTATGCCATCGGGCAACACCACATTCAATCCTTAAGTTTTCAAATGAATAGCGCCACGCCACAGATTGAATACAAGGTTTACTATGACAACACGTCACACTACCCACTGACTCTAAGAAAGAGAAATCGATAACCAAACCCTGAGAGGTAAGCTCGTTGGATAGCATCATACGTAAAAACAAACAAAATCAGATTGTCATACTCTGCAAAGTTATCCTTCTGTTCCAAATTGCAGGCATGTTCTCTCAAATCTGGAATTATGGCTCTAAGTTTTCATCCAACCTTTGGTACTACTTAGGGCTCGACTCAGACCTAGCGAAGTATGTCGACAAGGGCGCCATGGGTATCATCCTAGGTTTGACTCTCCTTGGATTTGTCTACGAAAAACGATGGATTTATTCCGCCATAGCCGCTTGGGTGTTTTTCCTGGCATGCAATGCATTCTACCATGGAGGCAGCTTTGGGGCCGTCTACAGCCCCTTCGCGCATGGAGTCAGATACGGATTACCGTTATCTCTGGCAATCTATCTGGGACATAAGGAGTCTCGGTTTGAGCACTTGCTTATAGGATTGAGATGGGGAGTCGCCATCACCTTTATTGCTCACGGGATAGAAGCCATCTACCTAAACCCCAAGTTCATCGACTTTCTGATTCGAATTCCAAGAACTTATCTTGATATTGAGGTTAGCCAGGGGCTGGCGGAAAGCCTCCTCATACCGATTGGAGTGATCGACATTTTCCTCGGTGTGGTGATCCTTCGGCAAGAGAACAAGTATGTCTTAGCATACATGGCTTTCTGGGGCTTACTGACGGCCACTGTAAGGCTGATGTTTTCCCCAAGCCATGGTTTTGACCCAATGCTTATCAGAGCCGCCAATGGCTTAGTACCAATTGCAATCCTCATGGCTGCCTTAGCTCGCACCCTAAGCAAAGGCTCGGACGAAGGAAACCTTGAGCCTACTCCCGTACCAGGCACCAGAAAAGCCGCTGTATAGGCTCATTGCCCAGATCAAAAAAGCCCCACCTTACGGCAGGGCTTTCATACTGGTAGCTTGATTAAGCGCTTAGTAATTCACAAACTGGCCCAAGAAATCCTTGGAGGTGCTTGAGTGGATATCGATATAAAGAGATCGTGCTCGGCCAAAGCTATTGCCACCGCCAGAGGTTACACCAGCTAACTCTCCATCAATGAATAGTGGTCCACCTGAATCGCCACTGCTAGACGAGGCATCACTTCCATCTCCATTGGTGGTTTCAGTTTGTCCCGTGAACTGAATGAAGCCTCCGGAAACGCTACTAACTGTGTTGTAGCCAATACGCTTGATTCCAGCGCTACTGCCATCCTGTAGATCGTTCGTCTGATTCAGGCCATAGCCGACAATGGTAAACTCATCTCCAGACCGTGCTGACCCAGCAGTGAGGTCACTGACCGCACGCGCTGTTCCTTTGGGAAAGTAAACCACTCCAAGATCGTATCGGTTAACATTGCGGCCGTTGCTATCCCACAACGGATTGCGGTAAATTTTTGTCGATTGTGCGACCAACTTGGCTTTGCCTTCAGCAGCATCTTCGATTTCAATGATGCCCAGAGTTAGGTCGACTTCACCGGTTCTGGTGTTCACATCACCGCTCATGGAGCAGTGAGCTGCCGTCAATACGATCTCTTCTGTGATAAATGTTCCCGTACAGATCGAACCTGCTTGATCATAAAGCAAGACCACCGACGGAAATGTTGTTTCGGGAATTTCAATGCCGTTTGCTACTTTTACGTCGGACGACGTGTCCGTGCCGCAGTTGCTAAGCCCTAAGCCAAGGCCTAAGGATAGAGAAAATACCTTTGCGAATTGACGTAGATTTGTCATGGATGACTCCCTTTTCTGAAACCCATTATCGACTGAGAAATACTTATATTTCCAAGTCTTTTTGATGAATAACCTAAGACCAAGCTTAAGCAAGTCCCCCAATCGCGTCTATAGAAAATCCCTAAGATTTCTTGTGAAAGCGGAAATAATTGGCCAGCCAACCAACAGAAATGTAGGGATGTGCTTGATGGCATGCTAAATGCTTCTCGTAGTAAAGTTGTTGAAGCTCAATATGCGCGAAAAATGCTCAGGTGATACGGAATGGATGGCAGACTCACAAATTTTTACCTTGAAGTCACATGTTTATCAGAAAACATACCTGCAAACCTAGATCCTGCGCGAAATGTAATGTTTCAAGCTATGAAAACCATTACCTGTTTAAAGTTTTATCAACTGGCGATACATGAGCGTCGATAAGAATTTTACGCAAGAATGTTAGGTGAGGGGAATCAAATGAAAGACTTTGGTAAGATTTTAGCTCTTATGCTTGGGCTGGGCTTACACTCCTGTGCTGATGAGTCCAGCTTCTCTGGGAGCAACGGGTCACAGCTCGATCAAGCTGAGCCTGTGGTGGACTTAGATGCTACACCGGAGCCACCTCCAGAAGACATTCCGGTGGATCCAATTGAGGTTATAGAATCTGTTGAACTCCTCGACTATCAACTCGAAGCAAAAAACTTTGCTTATGGTCAGCCAGATACGGCGATCGATTATGTTTTTGTAATCGATAACTCCGTATCCATGGGTTCTATTTTGAACCTCGTCCAGCAGGGCTTCAGCTCGCTGGTAGCAGACAATGTTTTTCCACCTAATTCTCAGGTAGCAGTCATGTCAACTATGATCGGCGACCCAAACAATTTTAATATGACCAACTCTCTTCTCTCAGCTTATACCGGGATGGAATACGAGCCAGGCTTCTTAGACTTTGTTTATCAAGGAGCTATCCAAAACTATCGAGACCTTGTTCCAGGCCAGGCGGGCAAGTGGGCTATGGATGGTTGCAACAATCGATGGTTCAAGCCCAACGAGAAGAACGCAGCGGGAAACTACTGTTTGATCGCCGCGACCCAATCAACGTTTTCAGCTCTGGGCGGCGAGCCTGGGATTACAGCTTACGAACACCTCATGCTTAAAAATGCTGGCCAGCAAACGTTTCGGACCAACGCAATCGTTAATATTATATACGTGTCCGATACCCACGATCCCGGCTTTAATCGCCAGGAGTTGATCGATAACCGGAAAAACTTTAATCAGCTGGATCAGCTAACCCGTGCATCTAATCAAATCCAAGGTTTGAAGTTTCATGCCATGGCACCTGCTTCCAGATGCAGTGGTGAAAACTTGTATGATCTTTCCTACTACACTCTAGTAGACGCAGCCAAAGGCCAAAAGGCCGATTCGTGTGTGACGGCTGACTACACCGAGTTCTTAAAGAAGATGGTGGAATCTAGTCAAGTTGCAGAGCCCAGGTTTGTTCTGAACAAGCCCATCCGCGATGTTCTTAAAGTGAAAGTCAATGGCACTGAAACAAAAGACTACGAAATTCACGAAGACAAACAAAGCATCATTATATCTGGCCTTGACCCTAAGGTACCTGTCACCGTAGATGTGATCTATAGCACACCGAACTCAGCTCCGGAAGAAACAGGAGCGGACTATGAGGATCAAGGCGAAGAGCAGGACTAGTCTGGTGCCATGGGCAGATCGGGGAGCTTTCGATCGTCATCAACGTCGAAGTCGCCCTCATCCACTGCTTCACTAGGCTTTGGAGGCCTTGGGTTCAAGTCCTTGCAATCGCTATAGCCCCAGTCTTCTACCAAGCCTTCTTTATTGATATCCAAGTTCGCTACGCAGATTTTTTTAATCAGCTCGCCAGAAAGTGGCTCTTCGTCCACGCTCATCACGCTTTCGTATTTCACAGACTGGCCGTTGGATTTTGGGAGTTTGTAGTCTGGCTCGCCCCACTGCGTCATAATATATTCTAGAGACATATCGGTGAGCCCTAGGATTTCCTCGCGATAAGCAGATCCCGAGGAGGTCGCACAGGCCCCGCAGATCATCCAGAGCATTAAGTACCCTTTTCCCGACATGGAGACTCCAAAAGTGGTTTTAATCTGGAACGATGGTAGTATTTTACTGAATCCGATCGATTTTATCATCAATCAACAAAGGTTGTCCTTATGAAGCTTATGATTTGCCTGTTCGTAGTTTTACTGACACCTCTTGGCATAGCCCAAGGCCTTGAAGACTACAATCCCAAAATGGCTAAAAAGATGGTTACAGAGCAAGGGGCACTTCTCCTTGACGTAAGGAGCGACCGCGAATATAAGTCAGGCTCATTGCCCGGCGCTAAGCATCTTCCCCATCACGATATTCGTCATCGCGCCGATCAAATATTGAAGTGGCAAGGGGGAGACAAAAGCAAACCCATAGTGGTTTTCTGTGCTGTGGGAGGACGGGCCAACCGAGCGAAGGCTGAGCTAGTCAGGTTAGGCTTCTCTCAAGTGACTAACATGGGTGGTTTGAAGGACTGGCCCAAATAGGAGTTTCGAACTTGAATCAACGTCATCTCATTGCAACGATTTTTGGCAGCATTCTGAGCGGCTGTGTCAGCACTAACCCAACGCTGCACCCTGCGGATAAGCCTCTTGGCACCGTGCAAACCCTCGCTTTTGGTTCATGTAACGACCAAAACAGGCCCCAACCTTTATGGCAACCCATCAAAGCCATTAAGCCTGACTTGTGGATCTGGGCCGGTGATATGGTTTATGCAGATACCGACCAGAAAAAAGAGTGGCAGGCTGCTTACAGCAAGCAACTTGAAAATCCTGGTTACCAGTCATTGGTGAGTCAGGTGCCGGTGATTGGAGTGTGGGACGACCACGACTTTGCATTAAATGATTCCGACCGAACCGCAAAAAACAAATCGACGTCTCAAGAAGTCACCCTCGACTTTCTCAATGAACCGGATGAGTCACCGCGCAGGCAGCGAAACGGGATTTACCAAGACTACCACTTTACTTCAACTTTAGGCCCAGTGCATATCTACCTCCTCGACACGCGGTATCACAAAGATCCTTGGGGGCCCGAACAAGGAAATATTCTGGGTGAACAGCAATGGCAATGGCTAGACGAAAGCCTCCAACAGCACTCCAAGGGGATCCACCTTTTCGTAAGTAGCATCCAGCTAGTGCCACAAGACCACCCGTGGGAGTCTTGGAATCGCTTTGCCAACGAACGATCCAAGTTCCTAGACTTGATCAAGAAGCATAGGCTTCAGATTCCCATTGTTCTCAGTGGCGATCGGCACATCGCCGAACTATCACACATTCCCGGCGAAGAGCTTGAGAACCAACATGGGCTTTGGGAAATAACGTCCAGCGGCCTAACCCATAGCTATATTGCCTTTGAGTCAGAACGAAACCGCTACCGAGTGGGGACGGTATTCGCAGAATTGAATTTTGGGAGCTTAGTTTTCGATGCAGAGACCAAATCAATCACATTGAGAATACACGATCATCAAAGCCAGGTCGTTCGAAGTGCAAGCATCAGCTTAGAAAAGGGATCGTAGAAGGTCAAAAGGGGCTGCCAAAGCCCCGAAGACTACTTTAGTGATGATCGTCTCCATGATGGCTTACCGCCTCAGTTCCGCAGAACGTATATTCATGACGCTTGCACTCTGGAGATGCGGCGCTATTTAATGCAAACACGGCTACGATTGACCCAACAATCGCTACAAGCATTACCGGAATAATCACACGATCCCATTTTTCGACATACTGTTTAGCATCAAATTGTCCTGCCATCGCATCCTCTTTTGGAAAAATCAAACAATGAACCTGTTGGTATACTGTATTTTTCCTTCATATTCTAGAGGCAAACAGCATGAGATACCACGGCAATTAAATCTACATATTTGTAGCTTTTTGTCGGTTCCCACTCCTTAGGCTCTTCGATACTCTTGCCATCAGCCACTCCGCATCGAAAAGCCCCGAACCAAGAGCTGAATCGACATACTTCCAACCTACGGAATTGTCCTCTAAAAACCATAAAACTACAAAATTGTATGATTTTACTAATATCTACATCCGTCGAGGAGACTTAATAAGCCAGTTAAACCACCAATAATATTGGAATAAAAAAATATATTAAAGATTGGCACAAAATCTGCTTTTCCTCGATCGATTCCAAGTATGGTATCCGAATTCTCAGTTAAAAGGAACAAGCCTATGACCAGTTATCAAACCGAAGCCATCCGCTACAAAGCCGAGTATATTTGGGTTGACGGTACGGAGCCTACCCCTTTGCTTCGTTCAAAGACAAAAATCTTAGAAGCCGGTCAAGAGCCACCACTATGGGGCTTCGATGGCTCTTCCACGAATCAAGCGCCTGGAGACTCCTCAGACTGTGTTCTGAAACCGGTCTATGTTTGCCACGACCCGATTCGGGGCGGCGACAACAAGCTAGTGGTCTGCGAAGTGCTGACAGTCGACATGGAAGTTCACCCCTCCAACACTCGCGCCAAATGCGCAGCGACAGCAGAAGAATACTCCGCACAAAAACCACTATTCGGGCTTGAGCAAGAATACACACTTTTCGACGGCAACAAGCCTCTAGGCTGGCCGGATCAAGGCTTTCCTGGCCCACAAGGCCCATACTATTGCAGCGTCGGTGCCAACAATGTGGCAGGAAGAAAACTCGTTGAGGAGCACCTTGACGCGTGTCTTGCAGCTGGACTTGCAGTATCAGGAATCAACGCGGAAGTGATGCCTGGCCAATGGGAATTCCAAGTAGGCCCGGTAGGCCCCCTTGAAGTTTCCGACCAACTCATCATCGCTCGATGGCTGCTCGACCGGATCGCCGAAGAGCATGGAGTCTCAGTAAGCTTCGCGTCGAAGCCTGTAAAAGGTGACTGGAACGGCGCAGGATGCCATACCAACTTCTCTACCAACGCCATGCGCGAATCGTTTGACAAGTGTGTCGAGGCCTGCGAGGCACTTGGCGAAAAAGCAGATCTCCACATTGCAAATTACGGTGCTGGCATTGAGGATCGACTCACTGGTCTCCATGAGACCTGCTCCTACAAGGAGTTCAAATACGGAGTTTCCGATCGTGGTGCTTCAATCCGTATTCCCTGGCAAGTTAAGCAGGATGGCAAGGGCTACATCGAAGATCGTCGACCAAACGCGAACTGTGATCCCTACAAGGTGACTCAGCTCATCACTGAGACAGTTTGCTCGAAAATCGGCTAGTCCTAGCGATTCTCACCAATGGTTATCGAGTCTTGGCTACCTAGCAACTAGGCAGCCAAGCCTTTGATATCATGTATCTTTAAGACCTTTTTCCTTTTTGCCTAAATATATTTTTAGAATCTACCGAATAGTCACTGCACATACGTCTATTTCGGGGGCATTCATGGAGTTATTTCGGCTTTCTGCAGGCTTTGCTATCCTTTTGTCAATTATCTCATGTAACTCCGAGCCAAAGAGCTACCGCACCGAATCAGCGGGCGGATCTGCGACGTCCGCGAGCCAAACATCAAGCTCCAATGCCACCGCAGCTCTCAACCCCCAATGCCAATCATCACGGTCGGCCCTCACTTTGGCTGGTCAACAAGGGTTTGGAATTGTTCAGGGTACTGTGGCTCGCAACGAAGACCCGGTTACCGCTTCCACGGTCAAAGTATACCTACCAGGGGGCCATTGTACGGGCACTCTTATTGGGCCAAATCAAATCGTCACTGCCGCTCACTGCTTCGAGTCAGGCAGCGACGCGACACAGCTTAAATTTTTGACCAGCGCCAACTCTGTAAAAATTGGAATGGGTGTTAACGGACAGGTTCTACAGAATGTGGCCGTTGAGTCCTTCGTCGTTCACCCCTGCTACGAAGGCATCCTTGGTGATGCGGAAACTGGCCGGTATTTGGAGAGAGTGTACTACGACGTGGGCTTGATCACCTTTAGCGGCACTCTTCCCACCGAATTTGCGCCAGTGAACATCGCGACCCCAGCGGAGCTTCAATCCCAGCCAAGAGTAACCATCGCTGGATATGGTGCCTATAGCCAAAATGACAGAAACGTTCGCCCTCTGACCCAGGTCGACACCTTTATCGAAGAGATCAATGCCCTTCAAGAGATTCAACTTGAAGTCAATGGCAAGGGAGCTTGTTTTGGCGACTCTGGAGGCCCCACTTATATTGCCGATAGCAGTGGCAACCTAAAACTCGTGGGATCGACCACAGGCCCAGGACGAGCCTCTGACTACAGCTGCGAAGACGGCAGCGGAACCATGATGGATATAACCAGTTATCGCGGCTGGATCAAGTGCTCCCTCGAAGCGATGAACGAGCCGCTTGACTACCTCGATTTTGACGACAGTGCTCAATTTTGCAAAGACAACGCGATCATTAATTGACGTCCTCCCGCCACTAAACCGCTGATGCGGCTATAATGCGGGATTCCTGGGCCACTTCAGGACACCAGCGATTCACGCCCGAATCGGAGAATGTTCAGTGCAGCATTTACATCACGATCATGGACCGCTCCACAACTGCTGCACACCCACTCTCTCACCCCAAGATCTTTCACACCTTTCGGTGCGCTATCTGGAATCTCTTCACAGCTAGAACAGATTT